>CAMGAL010000024.1 GCA_946007445.1 uncultured Mediterranea sp. | reverse complement strand
CAACAAAGGCCGCAAGCATTGATTTTTTAAGGTGGGTTATATTGATTACCACCTTCATTCGTTGTGTCTGAGAATTTCTCATATCGTTTATTTCTTTTGTATGTGAAATTATAAAATATTGTCTAAAAACTATGGTCAAAGATAAACATATTATTTAAGTTTTTGAGTTTTTGAGTTTTTTAGTTTTTAGTTTTTAAGTTTTTTAAGTTTTTGAGTTTATGAGTTAGTGAGTTTTTGAGTTTATGAAAGTGCTGGATTTTATGCTTTCTCTTTTGATGAAAAAGGAGCACAACTATGACACTAATGGTAACAAGAGACAAAACTACACAAATGAGGAGCAAAAGGCGTTGGTTAGCTTGTTCAAGTTGAGCAATCTTTAATTCACGTCTCTGTTGTTCCGTTTGAGAATCAACGATAGCCTCCACGAGATTGTAGTGCAACCTCTTCTCCTTGAATGTCTGCCGCTCTTGGAGCATCATTCTTGTATATTGCTCCACTTTCTGATGATTCTGGCTTTTCAAATTCTTGAATACCTACCTGCAAAGAATCACCTCCCCTTTCTGTCAAGAAAATGCCATTCAGCAAGTTCACATCCACCATACCGCTGTTGTAAGGCAAAGATTGACAAAGTTTTCGTGCCTTTTCAGTATAATAAGGAATAGAATCCGTTTCTCCCAGTTGAAGCAACGCCCGTCCTTTGTCTATATAAGTCTGAGCTGAAACCATCGGATTCTCCATGACCCTGTTCTTTTCCACTTGTATGGCTTCGGATGCATATAGGTTGGCATACTCGGCTACATCCCAATACAGGAACAGGTCAACCAACGTATGCAAGCTATTTAGCACCCCCAGTTCATCCTTCCTTTTCTTTGCTTCCTCCTTGCTTTGCAGGAAAAGATCCAGGGCTTTGTCAATCAGGCCGTTCCGTTCGTACAGGGAGCCCAGCATGGCCATTACCCATTGCTTGCCGGAAGTATTCTTGCACAGTTCGGCTTGCAGCAACGCCTCTTGACACCAGCCAATCACTTCTTTCTGATAATGGGTAATACTTATAGTATATCATTAATTAATTAAAACGTATGAAGATTTTTAAATTTTTGGCAGTTGCCCTTGTGGCAATGTTGGGTTTCTCAGCTTGTGAGGAAGATTGTGATCACGATTTCATCGAAGTGGACCATAGTAAGGATCTTGTAGGTACTTGGACTTGCTTTACAGAAGACTATGCAGAGGCTTTGGTTATCAATGCCGATGGTTCAGTGCTTTCTACTGGTGTAGCAGATGGTATATATTGGGAAAACGCCAAGGGTAACATCAAGACCGTAAACAACAAGATGACCCTGACTTTCGAAGACAATGACAACTTCGAAGGACGCTTCGAAATGATTACCGGTGAAGCCTTTACTATCTATGAAGAAAATAGTGTCGTGGAAGAAACAATATCTTTATTCCGCATCAAGCAGTACCTCGAACTCAAAGGCATGAAGTACGACTACAACAAGATTTTCGTAACCAATGTAAAGGGCTTGGACAAGGATATAGATTTTATAGGTACTACAATCAACTATTCAAAGGTGGACGGTGTAGTGCTCGACAAGTTTCTCAAGGCTCTCTGTTTCGCAGTTGAGTTCCCGGATGCAAACACCATCAAGTACAGCTACCTCTACAACGGACAGAACATATCTATGGAGGCTCCTATCGTAGTTGATGGCAACAAGATGATCGTGAAGATGAGCTCAAAGAATGCTGCTTTCAAGGATGTTGACCTTTACACATTCCAAGACCAAGACAACTGTCAGATGCATATATACATGCATGCTACAGGATTCGTGAACTTCCTCGGCAACTCGCAGATTTCCCTCATGGAACAGAAGGGCCAGATTGACACCAATGATGCGGCAGCTGTAAAGGCCGTGTTCGATAGCATCGACGAAGCCATAGAGACTGTCAACGTGAGCTTGGTAATGACAAAAGCGAAGGAATCTCACGGAGCAGTTGGAGATATAATAGATAAAAAATAATCTGTGTGTATCCGCATCATCCGTGCGAATCCGTGGTTTTATGTTTGTTTCCCGTAGGGGCGGACCTGTGTGTCCGCCCTGAATGCCATTGCGTTGTGTGTTCGGGCAGACACATAGGTCTGCCCCTACAGGCTATCTCATTCTGGTAAAGGCGAAAAAAGAACGAGTTGGCAAGTCACTTGTGAACAGTACTTGCCAACTCGTTGTTGTATAGAGGCTAATTAGCGATTACTTCTTCTCCTCGTTCTTGTCGTGCTTCATCAGCGAGTAGGCGATGGGCGAAGCGATGAAGAGCGAAGACATCGTACCGAATACCACACCCAGAATCATGGCGAAGGCGAAGCTGCGGATGCTGTCGCCACCCAGGATGAAGATGCAGAGCAACACAATCAAGGTGCTGACTGAGGTGTTGATGGTACGGGCCAGCGTGGTGTTGAGCGACTCGTTGAAGAGCTGCATCTTGCCACGCTTCGGATAGAGACCGAAGAACTCACGCACGCGGTCGAAGATGACCACCTTATCGTTGATGGAGTAACCGATAGCCGTCAGGATGGCACCGATGAACGTCTGGTCAACCTCCAGCGAGAAGGGCAGAATGCCCCAGAAGATGGAGTACATACCCAGAATGATGAGGGTGTCGCAAGCCAGGGCGGCGATAGAGCCGATGGAGTAGGCAATGTTGCGGAAGCGGATGAGGATGTAGAGGCCGATGGCCAGCAGTGCCAGGATGACGGACCAGATGGCCGACACCTTGATGTCGTCGGCAATGCTAGGACCTACCTTCTGCGAGCTGACGATGCTGCCGCCGGTGTGGTTGTCGCGGTCGATGAAGGTATCGAGCGAGATGTTGCCGGTGAGCAGCTTGCCATCGCTCAGGGCCTCGTAGATGTTGGCCTCGATTTCGCTGTCCACGTTGCTGCCGTCTTCGTTGATGCGGTAGTTGGTGCTGATGCGCACGGTCTTGCCGTCGGTACCGACTGCAATGACGCTGACGTTGGCATCGCCGAACTTGTCGGCCAGGAGGCCACGCACCTGCTCGGGCTCCACGGACTGCTCAAACTGCACCTTGAAGTTGCGGCCACCGGTGAAGTCGATGCTCTTGCTCAGACCACGGGTAGCGAGGAAGCCCACACAGATGACGAGGGCTACGCCTGCGATGGTGAGCCACTTCTTGCGACCACCCATGAAGTCGAAGTGTACGTTCTGCATCAGGTTCTTAGACAGGCCGGTGCAGAAGGTGAGGTTCTGCAGCTTGTCGCGATCCATGAAGTGCTCGTAAACCAGACGGGTCACGAATACGGCGGTGAAGAACGAAATGAGGATACCGATAATCAGCGTGGTGGCAAAACCACGGATAGGACCTGTACCGAAGTTGAACAGGATGATACCGGTGATGATAGAGGTCAAGTTAGAGTCGAAGATGGCCGAGAAGGCGTTGCTGTAACCATCGGCCAGGGCTTTCTTCACACCCTTGCCGGCACGCAGCTCCTCGCGGGTGCGCTCATAGATAAGCACGTTGGCATCCACCGCCATACCGAGCGACAGCACCATACCGGCGATACCAGACATGGTCAGAGCGGCCTGGAACGAGGTGAGGATACCCAGCGTGAAGAAGAGGTTGAGGATCAAGGCGCCGTTGGCCACCATACCCGGCACGAGACCGTACATGGCGCACATGTAGATCATCAGCAGCACGAGAGCCACGATGAACGACAGGACGCCGGCATTGATGGAGGCCTGACCCAGCGACGGACCTACAATGTCTTCCTGCACGATGCGGGCGGGGGCGGGCATCTTACCAGACTTCAGCACGTTGGCCAAGTCCTTGGTCTGGTCGAGAGTGAAGTTACCGGTGATGACGGAGTTGCCGCCGGTAATCTCCTGGTTCACATTGGGAGCGGAATATACATAGTTGTCCAGCACGATGGCGATGCAGCGGTTGATGTTCTGCTTGGTCAGCTGGGCCCAGCGGCGTGCGCCGTCGGTGTTCATCGACATGTTGACACAGGGCTTGCCGAACTGGTCGTAGTCGTCCTTGGCATCCACCATGACGTCGCCCTCGAGGGGAGCCTTGCCGTTGCGCTCGGTGGACTTGATGGCGTAGAGCTCGAAGGTCTGAGCCTTGGGGTCGAACTCGGCAGCCGATACCGACCACTTCAAGCGGAGGTCCTTGGGCAGGATGGCCTGCACTTCGCGCATGGCGAGGTAGCGGTTGACGTCGGCCGTATCCTTATAGTTGGCATAACCCACCACAGGGCCGGCATTGGGAGCCACCTGCAGGATGGCCAGCAGGGGATGTTCCTTCTTGATCTGCTCCAGGCTCTGGGCCGTAGCCTGGTCGCCCTTGAGGGCAGCAGCCAGGCTGTCGGTGGTGCTTTTGGCAGCCTCAGCCACGGCTTCGGTGGCCGTAGAGTCGGCGGCAGCCTCGCTATTCAGCACTCCACGCAGGCGCGAATCGGCCGTCTGCAGGTAGGGAGCGATCTCCTTGGCTGTATAAGTTTCCCAAAATTCCAGATTGGCAGAACCTTGCAACAGTTTTCTGACACGCTCGGGCTCCTTGATGCCGGGCAGTTCCACCATGATGCGGCCCATCTTGTCTTCGAGGCTCTGGATGTTGGGCTGAACCACACCGAAGCGGTCGATACGGGTACGCAACACGTTGTATGAGTTGTCGATAGCAGCCTTCACCTCCGAGCGGAGCACCTTCTCCACCTCGGCGTCGGTAGACTTCTGGTTGACCTTGTCCTTGAGCTGCTGGGTTGCGAACAATTCAGACAAGCGGCTCTCGGGAGCCAACTTGTGATACTCTTTGACGAAGAGGGTGATGACATCGTCCTGGCTTGTCACAGCCTGTTTCGACGCATTGGCCAGTGCTTGATTGAAGTTCTCGTCCGTCTTGTTATCAGCCAACAATTTGATGACATCAGGAACGGAAACTTCGAGGATGACGTTCATACCACCCTTCAAGTCCAAGCCTAAACTGATTTCCATTTCACGGCAGTCTTTCAGCGTCCAGTTGCCCAGATAGACCTTCTCGTTGGCGAGAGAGTCCAGGTAGTCCTGTGCCAGCTTCTCATCTCCGTTTGCAACCTCCATCGCCTTGCTTGTATAGTGGCGGGTCACAAAAGAGAAGGAGAGGTAGAACACGCAGACAAGCGTGAGCAACACCGCAAAAATCCTTACGAATCCTTTGTTTTGCATACTGTTTTTAGTTTATTATGATTACTTTTTTAATTAATTTCTGCTACATACAAGGCTGCAAATATAACTCTTTTTTTCACAACTTCTTACTTCAGACCACGATTTTTTAACATCGGTTCCAGTTGAGGCTCAGCGCCTCTGAAGTTTTTGTAGAGCGTCATGGGGTCGTCCGTATCGCCTTTCTCCAAGATATTATGACGGAAAGACATGGCTGTAGCAGGGTCGAATACGCCGTGTTCCTTGAAGGCTTCGTAGGCATCGTTGTCCAGCACATTGGCCCACGAGTAGCTGTAGTAGCCGGCTGCGTAGCCACCGATGATGTGGTTGAAGTAGGTGGTGCGGTAGCGGGGAGCGATTTCGGGGATGAGGCCCAGCTGGTCCATCGCCTCCTTCTCGTAGGCCACCACGTCGAGCCCTTCGGTAGAGGTCAGGTTGTGCAGGTTCATGTCGAGGATGGCGGCAGCCAGCAGTTCGGTGGTCATGAAGCCCTGGTTGAAGGTGCTCTGCTTCAGGATCTTCTCAATCAGGCTGTCGGGGATGGTCTCGCCGGTCTGGTAGTGCTTGGCATACATGCGCAGCACTTCGGGCTCCATGGCCCAGTGCTCGTTGATCTGCGAGGGAAGCTCCACGAAGTCGCGCACCACGCTGGTGCCGCTCACGCCGGCATAGTGGCACTTGGTGAGCAGGCCGTGGAGGGCATGGCCGAACTCGTGGAAGAGGGTCTCCACCTCGTCGAGGGTCAGCAGCGAGGGGGTGTCGCCCACGGGCTTGGTGAAGCTGCATACGTTGCAGATGATGGGACGGATGTCGCCCTTCTGGTCGCGGTAGTTGTTCATCCAGGCGCCGCCGCGCTTGCCGGGACGGGGATAGTAGTCCACATAGAAGATGCCTAGCTGCGAGCCGTCGGCATCCTTCACCTCAAAGGCCTCTACGTCGGGGTGGTAGACCGGGGTGTTCTCCAGCTTGGTGAGGGTGATGCCATAGAGCTTGTTGGCCACGGCAAAGGCACCGTTGCGCACGTTCTCGAGCTTGAAGTAGGGCTTGATCTCCTCCTCTTCGAGGTTATACTTGGCCTTGCGCAGCTTCTCGGTGTAGTACCACCAGTCCCAGGCAGCCAGCTTCTCGCCCTTGCCTTCGGCGTCCATCATCTTCTGCAGCTCGGCAGCCTCGGCCTTGGCCTTGGGCAGGGCATAGCTCCAGAGGTTGTGGAGGAACTCCATGACGTTGTCCTTGTTCTTGGCCATCTTGGTGTCGAGGATGAAGTTGGAGTAGCAGTCGAAGCCCAGCAGTTGGGCCTTCTCCAGGCGCAGGGTCATGATGTCGGTCAGCACCTTCTTGTTGTCGTTGGCGTCGTCGTGGTTGCCGCGGTTGATGTAGGCGGTGTAGATCTGCTCGCGCAGGGCGCGGTTGTCGGCATACTGCAGGAAGGGCAGACGGCTGGAGTTCTGCAGGGTGAAGAGCCACTTGCCTTCGTGACCGGCAGCCTTGGCTTCGGCAGCGGCGCTCTCGCGGAACCACTGGGGCAGGCCTGAGAGGTCTTCCTCCTTGTCGACCAGGAGCTGGAAGGCGTTGTTCTCGTTGAGCACATGGTCGCTGAAGGCGATGCCCAGGGTGGAGAGCTGCTTGTTGATCTCGCGCAGGCGCTCCTGCTTGAGGGCGGGCAGGCCGGCTCCGGCACGCACGAAGTTCTTGTATATCTTCTCCAGCAGGCGCTCCTGCTCGCGGGTGAGCTGCAGCGACTCCTTCTGTTCGTAGACGGCAGCCACCTTCTTGAACAGGCTCTCGTTGAGGTAGATGTTGTCGCTGTGCTCCGAGGTGATGGGGGCCAGCTTCATGTCCAGCGCCTTCAGACCGTCGTTGGTCTCGGCCTCCGTCAGGTTGTAGAACACGCCACCCACACGGTCGAGGATGGGCGAACTGTTGTCGAGGGCTACGATGACATTCTCGAAGGTCGGTGCCTCGGGATTGTCGATGATGGCCTCGATGTTGGCGTTCTGCTCGTCGATGCCTTTCATGAAGGCCGGCTCATAGTGCTCCAGTTTGATCTGGTCGAAGGGAGGCACGCCATTGGGGGTTTGGAACTCGCTCAAGAACGGATTGGTATCCGTCTGTGTCGCACAGGAATACATCATACAGCTTGCTGCTAAAATCAAAATACTACGTTTCATGATATCATTATTATAACTAGTTATTCATTCCGGTTGCGGCTCCCGCTTCAGCCAGCACGCTATGGGGTAGTGGTCCGAGGCGTCGATGTGGCGGTCCACCTCGCACCGGTAGCTCTTCAGCTCGGGCGAGGCCAGGATGTTGTCTATGCGGAAGTAGAAGTGATTCTGGTTGTAGGAGATGCCGAATCCGCTACCCGACTCCACAAAGGCGTCCTTCAGCCCCTGGCTGATGGTGCGGTGGGTGTAGGAGATGGGGGAGTCGTTGAAGTCGCCACACACAATCAAGGGGCGATAGCGGGCGGCGGCCACCTCGGCGGCCACGGCGTCGGCCTGGGGAGCACGGAGGGCAGTGGCTTCGGCCAACTTGCTGACGAGCAGCCTCATACCGCTCTTCACCTTCTCCTTCTCAGGGTCCTTCAGCATGTCGGTATAGACGGCTTTGTCTTCAGCCGTCAGCTTGTTGGACTCCAGGTGGCATCCTATCAGGGTCAGTGTGTCGCCCTGCACCACCAGCTCGAAGACGGCAAAGCCGTTGGCACTGCCCTTGGAGAGGACGGAGCGGCCCGACAGGATGGGGAACTTGGAGTAGAGGGCTATCTGGTTGCCCACACCCGGACGGTCGGAGACCGCGCCGAGCCGCTGGGAGGGGGTTTGATGTGGCGGTGGAGTGGTTGGTGGGGTCGGTCTGGTTGGGGTACTTGGAGTTGTGTGCTTTCTGGTTGCCTAAAGCCGGTCGGTCGTAGACCGAGCAGATCCGATGGTAGGGGTATTGTGGGCTGAGAGCCTTCTCCACATCGCCTTGCGAGAGGTAGGGGTGGTTCATGGTGACATACTCCTGCAGGCAGAGGATGTCGGCCTGGCTCTCCAGCAGGTAGTCGAGCACGGGGTTGCCGCCCTTCACCCGCTTGCAGCCGTCGAATCCCATGATATTATAGGACAGGAGCTTGAAGCTGCCTTCGGGCACCTCGTCCGTACTCATCCGGATGGGCAGGTAGGTGCGTATGGGGCCGTAGCCCAAGAGCAGTCCCAGCAGGGCAATCAGCGCCGCCTTGTATTGCTGGATGAGCAGCCAGAAGAGCAGGAAAGCCACCTCGATGAAGAGGAAGATGGGGAAGGTCAGGCCCAGGCAGGCCAGCGCCGGATGGGACACAGGCTGGATGTAGGGGCTGTAGGCCACCCACAGAAAGAGGCCCGTGAACAGCAGGTTCACGAGCAGTATCACCATCATTACCATTCTTCCCAGATGCTTCATACCTCACTCTCTATCGCTTGCTGGCATCAAACAAACTCCGCTTCTCCTCCTCCGTCAGGCTTTCGTAGCCCGACTTCTTCAGCTTGTCGAGGATGCGGTCCACCTCGTCGTTTTGTGCCCGTCGGCGGGCATTGTAGTCGTAGTCGGCCGGGCGCGAACCGCGGGTTCCATATACCTTCATCTTGGGGCGTCGGGGGGTCTGGCGAATGGTGAGCAGGTCCAGCAGGCGGTTGAGCCCGGCCGTCACGTCGCGCCCTTTGGAGAGGGAGGCGGCAAACCAGAGGCCGGCCAAGGCTCCTCCCAGGTGGGCAATGTGTCCGCCTCCATTCTGCCCCGTCACCATCAGCAGGTCGAGCAGCACCACCGCCAGGGCCAGGTACTTCAGCCGGATAGTCCCCAAGAGCAGCAGATTGACCCTGTACTCCGGTTCCCGATAGGCCACGGCACAGGCCACGGCCAGCACGGCAGCCGAGGCTCCCAGCAGGCAGGAGTAATCCGCCAGGGGGCGGAAGTAGGGGAAGAGGTTGTAGGCCCCGATGAAGAAGAGCGCCCCCAGCAGGCCGCCCAGCAGGTAGACCCCGCGCAGGTGCTTGGTCGAGAAGAACTGCAGGAACAAGCCGCCGAACCAGTAGAGCCACAGCATGTTGAAGAGGAAATGCCACAGGTCGAGGTGGACGAACATATAGGTCACTACGCTCCAGGGGCGCGTCAGCAGGCGGGCAGGCGTAGCCGGCAGCTCCAGCCACTCCACCCAGCCGGACACCTCGCCGTTGAACAGGCGGGCCACGATGATCAGCAGGTTGAGCAGCACGAAGAGGCCCGTGTTCCAGTAGATGAGCCTCAGCACCAGGTTGCCCCGACGGTAGTTCTCTTTCAGGTCAGTTATAATAGTAGCCATTGTATCGGTTCTTTTTTCTCCAGTAGGTTATCAGCAGGAAGGCAAAGAGCATACCTCCCAGGTGGGCGAAGTGGGCCACATGGTCGCCGGGGTTGTTGGCCATGCCCGACATCAGCTCTATCACCGCATAGCCGCCCACGAAGTACTTGGCCTTGATGGGCATCGGCAGGGGGAAGACAAAGAGGCGCTCGTCGGGGAAGAGCATACCGAAACCCAGCAGGATGCCATAGACGGCCCCCGAGGCTCCTACCACCGGCGTATTGAGCAGCAGGTTGAGGCTGCCCATGGCGGGGTCTACATAGTTCATGCTGCGGGCCAGCACCGAGCCCCCTTCGGCCGCAATCTGCGCCAGTGCCTCGGGTGAAACGCCCGATTTCAACGTGAGAAACTCCACGCCCGTCACCAGCTCCTGCACCAAGCCGGCACCGATGCCACACACCAGGTAGAACGTGAGAAAGCGCTTCGGACCCCACACCATCTCCAGCGTGCGCCCGAACATCCAGACGGCAAACATACTGAAAAACACGTGCGAAAAGCCGCCGTGCATGAACATATAGGTGATGAGCTGGTGCAGACGGAAGTCGCCCGAGGCCAGGAAATGGAGGCCCAGCAGGCGGTCAAGATCCACCCCATAGCCATCAGCCACGAGGGTAGCCAAGAACATCAGCACATTGATGATGAGCAGGTTCTTGGTGACAGGAGGCATATTGTTCATAATCTAAAAACGCTATTCTGAGGTTATTATGGCGCAAAAATACGAATAATTTTCGTTCCACCGACGAAAAGCGCCCAATCTCGCAGCCTAATTAAGGATTATTCAGCCTACATCTCCTCATTGACGTAGTCCACAGCACGGTTGATGTAGTCGATGAACGGCTGGGTGGAGCGGAACCGATCGGCCACCCGCTGGGGCAGGTCGTCCTGCAGCACGAAGTCGTCGCCGGTCGTGGCGATGAGGCAGTAGCTCTTCATCCGCATCCAGTCGGCATAGGGGGCATCGGCCGGATACTCGCGGGGCACCCGCTTCAAGGCTCCCTCCATGTCAGGCACGAAGTCGCTGCCCGCCGCGCCCAATACCCGGGTGCTGAACTCCTCCCACCCCTCGCTGATGTCCTCGCGCAGAATCTTCACCGCCCGAGAGTCGTAGCAGTAGTTGCCCGCGGCCAGCATGTGGGCGTAGGGATATTCGCCGGAGGTGCCGGTGCCCAGGTGGAAGTAGTAGCCGGCGTGCATCGACTTCTTGCCGCCCTTGGCCAGGAAGACGCCCAGGTGCGTCTTGTAGGGCGACTTGTCCTTGCTGAAGCGCGTGTCGCGATAGATGCGGTAGGTGCAGTCGGCCAGAGAGAGGCCCGCCACATCCTTGTCGTAGGCCCCGATGGCCCGAATCAGCTCTTCGCAGAACCTGTTCCACAGCTTCTGCACCCTCAGGTAGCGCTCCTTGTGCTCATTGAACCAGGGGCGATTGTTGTTGTTGTCCAAGTCGCGCAGGAACGACAACAGTTCCTTCATCTCATTTGCTTCCATCTTTTCGGTTGTTTTTTGAATACGTGAAGACAAAAGTACGGAAAATCTCTTGATGGCCGATGGGTTTGGCCGAGAAATTCGGTTCATCCGACATTAGGAGTGATACAAAAGGCTATCTCAACTCCCCCCCCTTTGGGGTACTACGGGGTCACGTCATCATCGGCAACTAAGCAATGATATCTTCCACATTGGCTGTGAAGAAATCCTCCAGACTGATGCCGTTTGTCCCAATGACAAGCGAGCGATTGGGATGAAAGTGCTCTGCGAAATGCGGCAGTCCGCTGTTCATGCCACGCCTGCCACTTTTCACCTCCAAGGCAGTGACATGTCCGCTTCGGTTGACGATGAAATCCACCTCGTCATCGCGCTCACGCCAGTAGTACACCTCATATCCCACTTCTTCAGCTTGTCCAAGCAGATACGCACCAACTCCTGACTCAACCCAGCGACCCCAAGCCCTGGTGTCAATCCTTGTATCCTTGAAAGTCGTACCATGAAATGCCGTCAGCAAGGCATTGTTGTAGACCTGGAACTTGGGTACCGACTGATATTTCCGTGCATCGTCATTCGCAAATTTCTGTATGCCAGCAAGCAGGTTGCACTGTTTAAGAATATTCATATAAGATTGTAGAGTGGTCACGTTGCCGGCATCCTGCAGCTGTCCGAGTATTTTCGTCAAGGAGAGTATCTCTGATGAATATGAACACCCCAACTCAAACAACAACTTCATCAAAGCTGGCTTGTAGATGCGCGAAGTCAATATGACATCTTTTTCTATCGACGGCGCAACGAGTGCATCTTTCACATATTTCCGCCATCGCCGCTCATCACCAATGAGTCGTGCGCAACCTGGATAACCTCCGAAGTAAATCCATTCGTCAAGCGACCAGTCGAACGCATCTTTCATCTCCGTATAGCTCCAGTGTCCGATGCGTATCAGTTCGAAACGCCCGGCCAGTGACTCGGTAAGTCCCTTGCGAAGCATCAAACGTGAAGAACCAAGCAGTACAACCTTTAGATTGAGTCCATGCAAGGAGTCGCTGTCCCATTCCCGTTTGACATACTCACTCCAGTTGCGTATCTTCTGTATCTCGTCAATCACCAACAGGAATTCTTTGTCCTTGTGCATGGACATCGTCGCCCTCGCACTTTCCCACGAACGGACTATCCAGCCACTGTCATTCTCGTCCACAGAGTCGGCACTGACAAGCAAGTGAGGAATGCTCGCCGATTCCAGTACTTGCCCCATAAGCGTTGACTTGCCCACCTGTCGCGGCCCCATCAACACCTGTATGAATGCCCTTGGCTCCGCAATGCGCTTCACCAATGTGTCATATTCCTTTCGCCTATACATAGCCATGCGTCTTATTTGTTCAAATCCCCATTACGAAATGTTCAAATCTCCATTACGAAATGTTCAAATCTTCAGGCAAAGATAATGAATCTTAATGAGATAAACCGACTATCTCCTTTATTTTCTTTCTGCATTTTCACCGTTTTCTCGTCTTAGCAGACCCTGAATTATACCATGTTCAAGCAAATTTCACGTCGTTTTTTTGGCAAAATTGCCACTTTTTCGACATAAGAGGAGCCAGTCCGTAAAGGAAGAGGCCGTGCCACCCCCGCTCACAAAAAACAAATAAAAGGGGCGCTGCTCACGCAGTGCCCCGATTATCATTAGTTAGTTTTTCAATTAGTTTTTTTGAGAGAATTGAAACTTCACAGCTTCTTTGATTGGTTTGTTTTAATAAAGCACACTACTAACTATTATTTTATTCTTAAAAGCAAATGAAAATGTCATGGTTCGTACACGTTGCTATTCTTCCGGCGGTAGCAGGATGGCCGGCAACGTGTCGGCTGGTATGGACTCCGAGGCCTGCACCTTGTCGGACAGGGCCACTGAGGGAGCCGTAATCTGCTCGTCGATGGCTTCGGCACAAGGCACGGACTCGTCCGCCTGGAAGATGGAGTGCTGCATCCAGTGCCCCAAGGTGAGGAAGAAGAGCACCACGGCGGCAGCCCGCATCAGTGGCA
>CAMGAL010000023.1 GCA_946007445.1 uncultured Mediterranea sp. | reverse complement strand
AAGCTTCGTCCCAACGTCCCTCGTCGAGGAAGCGCTGCAGCAGGGTGCGCCCTCCTTCGACCAGGAGCGACTGGATTCCTTGGCGATGGAGTTCGCTCAAGAGTTGGGGCAGGAGCGGCTGGTCGAAGTCCAGGGTCAGGTAGGTGACGTTGGGGCGATGGGCGGCACGGCAGGCGGTGACCACCAGTGTGGGGACAGACCCATCCAACAGGTGCAGGTCGGGCGGCAAGGTCCCTGCGCGGTCTATTACGATGCGCAGTGGCTGCGGACCGGCCCAGTGGCGTACGTCGAGGCGGGGATTGTCGAGCAGGGCGGTGCGACGACCCACCAGGATGGCCTGGTGCTCGGCCCTGCGCTTGTGGGTGACCATCTGCGTGCAGGGCGATGAGAGCAAGGCGGGAGTGCCCTCAGTGCGCAGGCGGTCGATGAATCCGTCGGCTGACTGGGCCCATTTCAGCGTCACGAAGGGGCGCTGCCGGGCATGGAAGGTGACAAACCGCTCGATGAGCCTCCTGCACTCCTCCTCCAGCACACCCACTACCACCTCGCGGCCGGCGTCGCGCAACCGCTGGATGCCCCGGCCGGCTACCTGGGCAAAGGGGTCCTGGCACCCGATGACGATGCGCGGTATCTGCTTCTCCACGATGAGGTCGGCACAGGGAGGTGTCTTGCCGTAGTGGGCACAAGGCTCCAGGCTGACGTAGATGGTGCTGCGGCTGAGCAGTTCGGGCCGGCGCACGGAGCGGATGGCATTGACTTCGGCATGGCCTTCGCCACACCGCACATGATAGCCTTCGCCGATAATCCGTCCGTCGCAGACGATGACAGCCCCCACCATGGGGTTGGGCGGTGTGTTGCAGAGGCCGTTGCGGGCCAGCTGGATGCACCTTCTGATGTATTTTTCTTCCTCTTTCATTTTCTGGTTTGTCAGATTTATGCTACTTTTGCCGGCCAAAACGAGACAACAGTCACAGCTATACCATGAGTCAGACCTCACCTCAAGCCATTCGTCGTACGTTGCAGCCGCTCTATGGTTCGTCCGAAGCCGCTGCCTTGAGTCGTGTGGTTTGCTGCGAACTGATGGGGCAACGGGCCGTGGACTTTTACCTGGGCAAAGATATGCAATTATCCGCAAACGACGAACTCCGTTTGCAGGATATTCTCGACAGGTTGCTGCGCTACGAACCCATTCAGTACATTCAGGGCACCGCTCCCTTCCTGGGACGCACGCTTCGGGTAGGACCTGGTGTGCTGATTCCCAGGCCCGAAACGGCCGAACTGGTGGAGTGGATGCTGGAGCTGGTGCCGGCTGATGGACGGATGCTCGATGTGGGCACCGGTTCGGGCTGCATCGCCTTGACGCTGGCCTTCCGCTTGCCGCAGGCTCGGGTGGAGGCGTGGGATGTCTCCGACGAGGCCTTGACCCTGGCGCGTGCCAATGCCGAGGCTTGGGGTGTGGAGGTGGAGTTCCGCCACTGCGACTTGCTGACGCATTGCCCTGACCCTCAGGTTTGTTACGATGTCGTGGTGAGCAATCCGCCTTACGTCACCGACGCGGAGCGGAGTGGGATGGAACGCAATGTGCTCGACTGGGAACCCCACTTGGCCCTCTTCGTGCCCGACGACGACCCACTGCGCTTCTATCGCCGCTTGGCGGAGTTGTGCCTCACGCAGTTGCGTCCTGACGGCCTGCTGTTTGCCGAAATAAATCGGGCCTATGGCGAGGCCACCGTCCGCCTGCTGCACTCCATGGGCTTTCGCGAGGTGGAACTTCGCCGCGACTCCTTTGGCAACGACCGGTTTGTGAAAGCCAGGCGCTGAGTGAAAACTCAAAAACTTACAAACTTAGAAACTTATAAATTCAAGATATGGAAATGACAGAAAACGAGGTGTTCAAGAAGCTGTCGGCCTTTTGCTCGGCAGCCGAAAGATGCCGTTCGGAAGTAGTAGAAAAAATGCAACGCTGGGGCTTGCCTTACGACCTCGTGGAGCGTGTGGCCGACCGCTTGGTGGCCGAAGGCTTCATCGACGAGTCGCGCTATTGCCGTGCCTTCATCAACGACAAGTTCCGTCTGGAGAAGTGGGGCAAGATGAAGATTCGTCAGGCACTCTATCTGAAGAAGATTCCCCAGCAGGTGGTCTTCCCCTTCCTCAACGAGATGGACGAGGAGGAGTATCTGGAGGTGCTGCGTAGTGTCATCCGCTCCAAGCGGAAGAGCGTTCATGCGGCCGACGAGCGCGAGCGCGACATCAAACTCATCCGTTTTGCCATGAGCCGCGGCTTCGAAATCGCCGATATTCGCCGCTGCATGGAGGTTCCCGAAGAGTTTGAGGCCGAGGAATGAAAAAAAATTGGTGCAAGGTGAACAGTTTTTCAATCCTATTCAGTAATTTTGCGCCGTCAATTATCATTTTAGTTAGTTTGCTATGAAAACTTTAGAAAGATTGTTCGCAGAGAAGTTGCTGAAGATAAAGGCAATCAAGTTGCAGCCCGCCAATCCCTTCACTTGGGCATCTGGCTGGAAGTCTCCTTTCTACTGCGATAACCGCAAGACGCTGTCTTATCCTTCGCTCCGCAATTTCGTGAAGATTGAGATCACGCGCCTCATCCAAGAACGTTTTGCACAAGTCGATGCCATCGCCGGTGTGGCCACAGGTGCCATTCCGCAGGGCGCTCTGGTGGCCGATGCGCTGAACCTGCCGTTCGTCTATGTGCGCTCCACGCCGAAAGACCATGGTTTGGAAAACCTCATCGAAGGCGAGCTCCGTCCCGGCATGAAGGTGGTGGTCGTGGAAGACCTTATCTCTACCGGCGGCAGCAGCTTGAAGGCTGTCGATGCCATCCGTCGTGACGGTTGCGAAGTCATCGGCATGGTGGCTGCCTATACCTATGGTTTCCCTGTGGCCGAGAAGGCTTTCAAGGAGGCTAAAGTGCCCCTCGTGACGCTGACCAACTACGATGCTGTATTGGAAGTAGCCCTTCGCACCGGCTATATCGAAGAGTCGGATGTGGCTACCCTCAACGAGTGGCGCAAAGACCCCGCCCATTGGGGAGATACCTTGCAGTAATCATAGTAACGAATCCATACGCCGCATGACGAAATTCGAAAGCTCCGTACAACATATACCTGCTCCGCAGAGTGCTGTCTACGAGAAGATAGCCGACCTCAACCACTTGGCTGCTGTCAAGGACCGCCTGCCTCAGGACAAGGTGAAGAACTTCTCGTTCGATACCGATACCCTCAGTGTAGAGGTCTCTCCCGTAGGGCAAATCACCCTGCAGATTATAGAACGTGAACCTTGTAAGTGCATCAAGTTTGCCACCACCCAGTCGCCGCTCCCCTTCAACCTGTGGGTGCAGCTGCTGCCCGATGGCGAGCAGGGATGCAAGATGAAGCTTACTATCGGGATGGAACTCAACCCCTTCATGAAGACCATGGTGCAGAAACCCCTGCAGGAGGGAGTCGAGAAGATAGCGTCCCTGCTGGCAATGGTGCCGTATAACTAAACAATTAAACTTATATACGTGGCTCAGAAACTTTGGGAAAAGACCGTACAGGTCAACAAAGATATAGAACGCTTCACTGTGGGGCGTGACCGCGAAATGGATCTCTACTTGGCCAAGCACGACGTGCTTGGCTCCATGGCTCACATCACGATGCTGGAGACCATCGGCCTGCTGACTCGCGACGAACTCGACCTCTTGCTGGCCGAGCTCAAGCGCATCTATGCAGAGGCCGAAAGTGGCCGCTTCGTCATCGAGGAAGGCGTCGAAGATGTCCATTCGCAGGTGGAACTCCTGCTGACTCGCTGTCTGGGCGATGTGGGAAAGAAGATACACAGCGGACGCTCGCGCAACGACCAGGTGCTGCTCGACCTCAAACTCTTCACCCGCGAGCAACTTCGACTCGTGGCCGAGGCCGTCGAGCAACTCTTCCATGTGCTGATTCGTCAGAGCGAACGCTACAAGTCGGTGCTCATGCCGGGCTATACCCACCTGCAGATAGCCATGCCCTCCAGCTTCGGACTTTGGTTCGGTGCCTACGCCGAGAGCCTGGTGGACGATATGCTCTTCCTGCAGGCGGCTTTCCGCATGTGCAACCGCAATCCCCTTGGCTCAGCGGCCGGCTATGGCTCCTCATTCCCTCTCGACCGCACGTTGACCACGCGTCTGCTCGGTTTCGACTCGCTCGACTACAACGTGGTCTATGCGCAGATGGGGCGTGGCAAGATGGAGCGCAACGTTGCCTTCGCTTTGGCCACCATTGCAGGCACCGTCTCCAAGCTGGCTTTCGATGCTTGTCTGTTCAATAGTCAGAACTTCGGATTTGTCAAGTTACCAGACGATTGCACCACCGGCTCCAGCATCATGCCGCATAAGAAAAATCCTGATGTGTTCGAGCTCACCCGTGCTAAGTGCAACAAGTTGCAGGCCCTGCCTCAGCAGATCATGATGATAGCCGGCAATCTTCCCTCGGGTTACTTCCGCGACCTGCAGATTATCAAGGAGATTTTCCTTCCTGCCTTCCAGGAACTGCTCGATTGCCTCCAGATGGCTACCTACATCATGAGCGAAATCAAGGTCAACGAGCACATTCTCGACGACCCCCGCTACGACCCCATCTTCAGTGTAGAGGAGGTCAACCGTCTGGCCCGTCAGGGTGTTCCCTTCCGCGATGCCTACAAGCAGGTGGGTCTCGATATCGAGGCCGGCCGCTTCCAGGCTTGCAAAGAGGTGCACCACACCCACGAGGGTAGCATCGGCAACCTCTGCAACAATCGGATAGAGGCCCTCATGCAACAGGTGGTGGATGGGTTCCACTTTGATGTCATGCAGGACGCCGAGCGTGCCCTGTTGGGACGATAGAAAAATATCATAAATCTTTTGGTCATCACGGGGAATCTGCTTATCTTTGCAGCCGTTATGCCGATAGATTTGCGGAAATAGCTCAGTTGGTAGAGCACAACCTTGCCAAGGTTGGGGTCGCGAGTTCGAGTCTCGTTTTCCGCTCGCTTATTTAAGTAAGGATGCTCGAATGGTGGAATCGGTAGACACGAGGGACTTAAAATCCCTTGGCCATTACGGCTGTGCGGGTTCAAGTCCCGCTTCGAGTACGAAGAACGCCCCTGTATCAGACGATTCAGAGGCGTTCTTCGTTTTATTATATGCACTCATCTCTCATTCAATGCTCCCGCCGAAACCATCAATGGGAAGGACGAACACCATTGATGGCGTGACGCGAAAGGATTGATGGTTCCATCCGAAAACCCTGTTGCCCACTGAGGGTGTATCAAACAGTAATAGAACTACCATCTTGTCATTCCAGGCAACCTCGAGGAATGATTTCAACTCTCCTCCTCCTTGCGGAGCTAATAGCTCGAGGACAGGTAGAGATAGCGGATTTGTCCTACTGTGCGCTCCCTGCCGCTAAATAATCTTTAATTTGCTTAATTCCTTTAACTTTGTTGCTCACATGTCAGCAACACGCATTGCTGGGGATTGCGTATCTTTACAACGGTATTCACAGAGGAATACCATAGGAAAATTATTCACAGTAAAAAACAAAAAGTATGAAATGGTTTAAACATTCGACGAGAAGCGGTAGCGATTATCGGGTATTGAACATGATGGAGGAACTGGGCCTTTCGGGCTATGGCATGTACAACATGATACTGGAGATGATGTACGGTCAGCGACAACGGGAGAAGCGGGTGAAGCGGCGGGTGCTCTACACCTTCTGCCGGGGACGCTTCTACCGCAGCAAGATGGATAGGCTGATTGACGGCTTCGGACTCTTCCGGGTGGACGCGGAGGGGTGGGTGACACCCGTGGATCTGGATGCGGACGACGATACTTCGACGACTGTAGAACGACAGCACCTATGTGCTGATAGCGCTGTAGATGCGCAGCACACAATGTCGTCCAACGCGCGCGCGTATATAGAGACAGAGAAGAAGATAGAGAAAGAGAAGAGAGAAGAAGACGTCTTCGACGTAGAAGAAGTCGTCGTCGTCGCTGCTTCTGATGTCCCCCACAGCTCCACCGTTTCTTCGCCACATGGTGTGCCCTCTGCGCAACTACTTCCGTCCGAAGTCGGCAGGAATCTCGCCCCATCGGGAGGTCTCCCACTTGAGGATGGGGGTGGTGTAGGTGTGGGTGTGAAGCCACTGCTCGGCGCGCTCGATGAGGCGGTAGAGCTCTTCGGTGCGGGCATCGCGAGGCAGCTTGGTCTTGCACTTGCGCTGGCGAACCCAGCTGATGGCATTGACGCTGTCGCTGTAGAGGGGGAGGTCGAGACCCCGCTGCTGCATGAGGGCCAGGCCGTGGACGATGGCCAGAAACTCGCCGATGTTGTTGGTGCCATACACCGGGCCGAAGTGGAACACCTGCTGGCCGCTGGCCACGTGGACACCCCGATACTCCATCTGTCCGGGGTTGCCACTGCAGGCGGCATCGACGGCCAAGCTGTTGGCCACCACCTCGGAGGGCAGCTTGTCGGGCGAGCAGGTGGGATGCGGGCGGGCCCCCTTGGCAGGAGGCCGGAGGTAGGCATTGGGTGGGGAGGCCAGGGCCTCTTCGGCCTCGTGCCGCGTGGCGAAGGCCTTGTAGCGTGCGCCGGCATATCCCTTGGTCTGCAGCTGGCAGTCGGCCCAGCTTTCGTAGATGCCGGGGGAGGCTCCTACCCAGACGACGTAGTATTTCTTCGATGTTTTGCTCATTTCTGCGGCAAAGGTAGGATTATCTGCGGAAATAAACTATTTTTGCACGGAAAAACAAAAAACAGAGCATACATGACACGAATCTTTCTGACCGGCTACATGGGTGCCGGCAAGACCACACTGGGCAAGGCCTATGCCCAGAAGACCGGGTTGGAGTTCATTGACCTCGACTGGTACATCGAGTCGCGGTTTCACCGCACCATCAGCCAGCTCTTTGCCGAGCAGGGAGAGGAGAAGTTCCGGCAGATAGAGCGCCGTATGCTGCATGAGGTGGGTGACTTTGAGGATGTCATCATCTCGACCGGGGGCGGCACGCCCTGCTTCTTCGACAACATGGAGTATATGAACCGCCAGGGGCAGACGGTGCTGCTCGACGTGCCCGTGGAGGTGCTCTTTAGCCGGCTGCGCGTGGCTACGCAGAAGCGCCCCATCCTGCTGGGCAAAAGCGACGAGGAACTGAAGGGTTTCATAGCCTCGGCCTTGCAGCAGCGGATGCCTTTCTACGCGCAGGCCCGCTATCGGTTTGACGGCAGTCGGCTGGAAAACCGCCACCAAATCGGCCAGTCGGTAGAGGCTTTGCAATCTCTTTTGGCCGAATAATAGCCGGATGAGGGCATTTCTTTTCTCCAAACGTGAGGATATATTGGAGAAATGTGTATTTTTGCACGCACACAGAGACCGATTTAATTGTAGAACCTACCAACAAACCGAAAAAAGAAAGAATGAGAAAATGGCGTATTGAAGATTCGGAAGAGCTGTACAACATTACCGGTTGGGGCACTTCCTACTTTGGTATCAATGAGAAGGGACATATCGTGGTGACTCCCCGCAAGGATGGCGTGGCCGTGGACCTGCGTGACCTGGTGGACGAACTCCAACTGCGCGACGTGACGACGCCCATGCTGGTGAGATTTCCCGATATCCTGGACAACCGCATCGAGAAGGTGTCTTGCTGCTTCAAGAAGGCCGCCGAGGAGTATGGGTACAAGGGGGAGAACTTCATCATCTATCCCATCAAGGTCAATCAGATGAGGCCCGTGGTGGAGGAGATGATACAGCATGGCAAGAAGTTCAACCTGGGCCTAGAGGCGGGCTCCAAACCCGAACTGCACGCTGTGATAGGTATCAATACAGACCCCGACTCGCTCGTGGTGTGCAACGGCTATAAGGACGAAAACTTCATCGAGATGGCCCTGCTCGCCCAGAAGATGGGAAAGCGTATCTATCTGGTGGTGGAGAAGCTCAACGAGCTGAACATCATAGCCAAGATGGCCCGCCAGCTGAAGGTGCGCCCCAACATAGGCATCCGCATCAAGCTGGCCTCCAGCGGTAGCGGCAAGTGGGAGGAGAGCGGAGGCGATGCCAGCAAGTTCGGCCTGACCTCCAGCGAACTGCTTGAAGCACTCGACTTCCTGGAGAAGAAGGACCTCAAGGACTGCCTGAAGCTCATACACTTCCACATAGGAAGCCAAATCACCAAGATACGCCGCATCAAGAATGCCTTGCGCGAGGCTTCGCAATTCTACATCCAACTCCACAAGATGGGCTTCAACATCGAGTTTGTCGACACTGGCGGAGGCATGGGTGTGGACTACGACGGCACGCGATCCAGCAACAGCGAAAGCTCCGTCAACTACTCCATCCAGGAGTATGTCAACGACGTGGTGTCCACCTTTGTGGATGCGGCCGACAAACACGGATTCTGCCACCCCAACATCATTACCGAGACCGGCCGTAGCCTCACCGCCCACCACTCGGTGCTCATCTTCGAGGTGCTGGAGACAGCCTCCCTGCCCGAGATGGACGATGACTGGGAGCCCGACGAGAATGCCCACGAGCTGGTGAAGGAGCTCTACTCCATCTGGGACAACCTGAACCAGCGCAGTATGCTGGAGCCCTGGCACGATGCCCAGCAGATCCGTGAGGAGGCCCTCGACCTCTTCAGCCACGGCATTGTGGACCTCAACACACGCGCACAGATTGAGAAACTCTTCTGGAGCATCTGTCGTGAAATCAATACCATTGCCAGTCAGATGAAGCACTGCCCGGAGGAGTTCCGCAAGCTCAGCAAGCTGCTGGCCGACAAGTACTTCTGCAACTTCTCCCTCTTCCAGTCGCTGCCCGACTCCTGGGCCATCGACCAGAAGATCCCCATCATCCCCATCCAGCGCCTCGACGAGAAGCCCGACCGTGAAGCCACCCTGCAGGACATGACCTGCGACTCCGACGGCAAGATAGCCAACTTCGTCAGCTCGCGTGCCGATGCCACTACGCTGCCCCTCCACGCGCTGCGCGACAAGGAGCACTACTACCTGGCTGTGTTCCTCGTAGGTGCCTATCAGGAGATACTGGGCGATATGCACAACCTCTTCGGCGATACGAATGCCGTGCACGTCTCTGTCAACGACAAGGGCTACACCATTGACCAGCTGATAGACGGTGAGACCGTGGCCGAAGTGCTCGACTATGTGCAGTATGATGCCAAGAAGCTGGTTCGCACGCTCGAGACGTGGGTGTCGCGTTCGGTGAAGAAGGGCAACATCACCCTGGAAGAGGGAAAGGAGTTCCTGAGCAACTATCGCTCGGGTCTGTATGGCTACACCTATTTGGAGTAAATTCGACACCGCTGCGCTACCAATGACAAAATTTGTAGGGGCGGACCTGTGCGTCTGCCCGAATACACATGCTTATGCATTCCGGGCAGACACATAGGTCTGCCCCTACGGACTATGTCATTGGTACATTGGTTCGTACGAGATATTTAATCCCCTCCTTCCAACTCCTTCAAGTAGTCGAACCGGATGATGAGGTCGGACACATTGTAGGCCTCACGCGCCTGCTGCAGCAGCTCGTCAGAGGGGGCGTCGCCCTCCACCACATCGTGGGGGCTGACAGCAAAGGCGGGCTTGGAGGGGTCGAGGATGCTCTGTCCTAACCCGTGCCAGGGATAATCGTCCAAACCGAGCAGCGAGAGCAGGGTGGGGTACATGTCCACTTGCCCCATCACTGCCTCGTAGCGCATACCCACAGGCGAGTTTACCACAATGAACGGGGTGTATTGATAAGGCGACACCAGTCCGCGCCCACCTTGCGACTCGCAGAGCGGCTGGCGGTATCGGGCCAGTCCCTCGTGGTCGCCCGTGATGACGATGAGCATGTCGCGGTACTCGGGGCGGCTCTTCAGATACTCCACGAAGCGTCCGATAGCGCGGTCGGTGTAGTGGGCGGTCTGCATATAGTGGGCCGCCTTGGTGGGAATAGAGTCGGAGAAATGCACCTCGCGCAGCTCCTCGGGCAGGACGAACGGAGCATGGCCCGAGTAGGTGACCAGCTGCATATAGACACTCTCGCCGGGGCGCCAGATGTCGCCCCGCTCCATCTTCTGCCGGCACTGCTCGAAGAAGGAGCCGTCGCCGGTGCGTCGGTGGGTGCCGAAGGCTTCGCCCAGCTCGAAGTCGCGGTAGGCTATCAAGGTATCGGTGCCGAAGCTCTGGGCGATGACTCCCTGATTCCAGGTGGAGAGCTTGTCGATGGTCAGCAGGTAGGAGCGTGAGCCGTACTTCTGCTTCAGGGCCTTCTGCAGGGTGTAGTAGGTGTGGTCGGGGTAGAGGCTGGCGTAGGTGCCCGACTGGATGGGGAGCAGCCCTGCACATAGTAGAAGCTGGGCGTCGATGGAACGTCCACCCTTCACCTGCGACAACATGTGGGGTGCATAGAGGGTGGTAGAGTCAGCCAGCAGTCGGTTGAGGTAGGGAGTAATCTCCTGTCCCTCCACACTGCGCTCCAGCACCCTGCTCTCGAAGCTCTCGGCCAGGATGACGATGCAGTGGCGGCGCGGGGTCAGGGTAGAATCGGCGGCATAGGGGGCCGGTTGGCGTCGCAGCCACTCCTCGATACGGCTTCGGTCGGCCTCGGTCAGTGTCTGGTCTTGCTCCAGCAGGTCGAAGGCCAAGCTGCCGAAAACGGTATAGAGCACCGCTCCGCTGGAGCAGAGGTAGGCCTTCTGTCGCATCTTGTTGTAGGTATGGGTGAAGCCTCCCTTCACGAGGGTGGTGAAGACCAGCAGCAGGAGGCTGATGCTGAACAGCGGCAGGAACAGGGTGCCGTGGCGCGAAGTCTGCCTCCGATAGTGCAGGTAGAGCGGAATGGCAACCAGCGTGGTGAGCGGGAAGAAGAGGTCGCTCCATCGCAGCGAGTCGCGCACGGAGGCCTTGAAGTCGGCCAGATTGCCTACTGTGGAGATTGCATAGCTGCTCAGCGGAATGGCCGTGTAGTAGGTGCGGAAGTACATCAGATTGGCCACCAGCAGGGCATCGAGCAGTAGCAGGATGACCACCTGCGTGCGCCACAGGCGGAAGAACTTGTAGGGCATCACCAGCAATAGCGACACCAGGATGGCCGAGGCATACATCTCCAGCGTAGAGAAGGGGACAAACGTGGTGGGCAGACACCACATCAAGTTGAAGAACAGGAACTTCAGCATGGCCAGCACCCAGAAGCAAAGGGTCGGCTTATCGATGGTTTTCGGGGTATATTTCATGATTCCTCGTTGATTGACAGGGCAAATGTACGAAATCTTGAGGATTTTAGCTATCTTTGCAGCGGGTTATTTTTGAAAACTGTAATATGAAGGAATTTCTGCACGTTATCAGGCGTTTCATTGCGCCATACCGACGATATATAGCTTGGGCCGTGGTGCTCAATGTCCTGTCTGCCATCTTCAATGTCTTCTCGTTCACCCTGTTGATTCCCATCCTGAACATCCTCTTCAAGACGGGTGACAACAACCGCGTCTACGAGTGGATGGAGTGGGGGAGTGCCGGCCTGAAAGAGGTGGCGGTGAACAACTTCTACTACAGCGTGACGCAGCTCATCCAGCAATATGGCCCGGCCAACACGCTGCTCTTTCTGGGGCTCTTCCTGGCCTTCATGACGCTGCTCAAGACCTCCTGCTACTTCGGCGCATCGGCCGTGATGATACCGCTGCGCACGGGCGTGGTGCGCGACATCCGTGTACAGGTCTACGAGAAGGTGCTCCGCCTGCCGCTGGGCTTCTTCAGCGAGGAGCGCAAGGGCGACATCATCGCCCGCATGAGCGGCGATGTGACTGAGATAGAGACCTCCATCACCTCCTCGCTCGACATGCTGCTCAAGAATCCCATCCTGATACTCTTCTACTTCGGCACGCTGATCGTCACCAGCTGGCAGCTCACGCTCTTCACCATCCTGGTGCTGCCGGGCATGGGCTGGCTGATGGGCAAGGTGGGCAAGAAGCTGAAACGCAAGTCGCTCTTCGCACAGTCGAAGTGGAGCGATACCATGTCGCAGCTGGAGGAGACCTTGGGTGGCCTGCGCATCATCAAGGCCTTTGTGGCCGAACGCAAGATGCTCGACCGCTTTGCCGCCTGCAGCAACGAGTACCGCGATGCCACGGCCCGAGTGGCCACCCGCCAGGCCTTGGCCCACCCCATGAGCGAGTTCCTCGGCACCCTGCTCATCGTGCTGGTGCTCTGGTTCGGCGGCCTGCTCATTTTAGGCGAGAGCTCCTCTATCGAGGCCTCCACCTTCATCTTCTACATGGTCATCCTCTACAGCATCATCAATCCCCTCAAAGACTTTGCCAAGGCAGGCTACAACATCCCCAAAGGACTGGCCTCGATGGAGCGCGTGGACAAGATCCTGCTGGCCGTGAACCCCATCCGCGAGCCGGAACATCCGCAGCCGCTTCCCGGCTTGCAGCGCGAGATTGAGTTCCGCGACATCTCCTTCAGCTACGAGAGCGGACATGAAGTGCTTCATCGGGTGAACCTCACCGTGCCTCGGGGCAAGACTATTGCCCTGGTGGGTCAGTCGGGTTCGGGCAAGTCCACCCTGGTGGATCTGTTGCCGCGCTACCACGATGTGCAGCAGGGGCAGATATTGATTGACGGTACCGATATACGCAACGTGCGCATCCACGACCTCCGTGCCTTGATAGGCAACGTCAACCAGGAGGCCATCCTCTTCAACGATACCTTCTTCAACAACATTGCCTTCGGTGTGGAGAACGCCACCATGGAGCAAGTGGTGGAGGCCGCCAAAATCGCCAATGCCCACGACTTCATCATGGCCTCTGAGCAAGGTTATCAGACCAACATCGGCGACCGGGGCGGCAAGCTCTCCGGTGGCCAGCGTCAGCGCATCAGCATTGCGCGGGCCATCTTGAAGAATCCTCCTATCCTCATCCTCGACGAGGCCACCAGTGCCCTCGATACCGAGAGCGAGCGGCTCGTGCAGGAGGCGTTGGAACGGCTCATGAAGACGCGCACCACCATTGCCATTGCCCACCGCCTCTCCACCATCCGCAATGCCGACGAGATCTGCGTCTTGCACGAGGGCCGCATCGTGGAGCGTGGTCGCCACGAGGAGCTGCTGGCACAGGACGGCTACTACCGCCGTCTGCATGAGATGCAGAACCGATGACGTGGATTCGAATAATACATTCCATGCTACCAACTTTTCGGACTGACTTCAAAATAAGAGGGTGTGCATCCCGAGATGCACACCCTCTTCTTATATAGATATTCGAGTAGCTTAGAACAACTTGGCAGGATATTCGCCGGCGTCGATGAGCGACTGAATCTTGGCCACCACGGCGGGGCGGTCTTCAGGATAGGTCACGCCAAACCACTTGCTGGTGGTGTCGAGCACCTCGCAGGTAGCTGTGCCGTCGCTGATGAGCTTATCCATCATCAAGGGGATGAAGAACTCGCTCTTGAGGTTCTCCATGTTCTTGGGG
>CAMGAL010000022.1 GCA_946007445.1 uncultured Mediterranea sp. | reverse complement strand
GGGAAATGGCAGCCGTTTTTCTGTCTATATTGCATACAAAAAAGAACTTATTTATGAACAACTTGACCCTGAACCCCGCCGCTGCTCACCTCACCCAGAAGGTGAGCACACGCACCGCCATCCGCACCTGGATGGCCGGACGCAACCAGCTGCTCTCCGACCTGATGGAGCGCACCGTCACCAACCGCCAGTCCCTGCTCGTGTGGCACACCATGACCGCCTTCTCCGTCATGGTCCTGCTCAGTAGCACCGTCGGCGGCACCCTCTTCGGCCTGACATGGACCATCCTCGCCCTCACCCTCTGCAAGAAAGGAGGCCTCAGATGAACGAGCAGCTCAACCGATACTACTGCCGCGTGCAGCACAACACACCGCTGCAACTCCCCGAGCTGGACGGACTCGCCCAGTACTTCAGCCGGTTCAACCGTCAGGTCATAGAGACCAACTTAAGCTGTCAAGAGCTGATGGAGCTTCTTGTAGCAAAATATGCCGTGGATAAGGACATCCCGGATTGGCGGCTGAGAGATATCATCGAAGCCATGCCATACGCATCTCAGACACCGGATATAGATTACTACATGGTGCTGAAGAGCAAGTACCGCGACCAACAGGCGCTGACGATTACCCTCGCACACGTATATGGTAGAGCCAGACTATTCATCGAACACGAAGACGGAGAGGAGGTGCAGCTATGAAACAAGAGACCATACACTACCACGACATGATGCACAATGCCAATGAGGCCTACATCGAGATGCGCCAGGCCGTGACCGTGGCCGGACGCTACGCCTACAAGTTCGACATCATCCGCGGAGGCAACGTGATAGCCGACCTGCTGGACATCGATGACCTCATCGAGCTGCGCGATGCCATGGACAACGCCATCCGGACCTACCACCTGCTGGCACGCGACATCGAGATTCCATCAGACTCAGAGCCGGACGGAGAGGAGGGCTGAACATGGAGAACGTGACCCTACACTACAACCTGTGCGCCGGCAACAGCCTGCGCACAGCCCTCCTCACAGCCCAGGACCTGGAGGCGGATACCGGCCTGCAGCCCGACGCCATCAGCTATACCGACGGCACCACCGACCCCTCCGGCGTGCCCCTGATGCACTACCTGCGCTACGACCGACTCTACGGTGAGCAGGTGCTGCGGGGCAGCATGACGATGCAGCAATACGTCGCCCACTGCACCATCGACACCGAGTGAGGGGGCTCGTCCTCCGATGTCCTTTTCTGTGTGAGTCGTTACTCATACCTTTGCGATAGAAATTCAACTCATCAAGGCAATACAGTGCATAGGTTATGATTAGTGTAAAGGAGACTGACGACGAATTGGTGAAACTTCACTTCCAAGAGACACTCAGTCTCCACGGAGAGATGCTGGCCGACCTGCTGTCCGAGAGGATCGAGCGGCAGCATCTCACCGACTCGGGCCTCCTGCAAGAGAGCATCCGCTACGATGCCTTCGAGCAGGACGGCAACCCGGGTCTCCGGTTCCGCTTCGTCAGCTACGGCCGATGCGTCGATATGCTCGACTACCGGCGCAACAAGCACACGGTGGACACCAACCGCGAGATATGGGGCATCAAACAGAACCGCATGAAGCAGAACTCACACAAGTGGTACGCCAAGTACATGTACACCAGCCTCTATGCACTCATCAGCCGACTGATGTACGGACTCAGCGAACAAGAGATACAGCGGCTCAAGGGCATCCTGCAGAACCGCGAAAACACGAACAGGGACCCCTCTACATAGAGAGGTGCTTGGCTGACAGCCGGGAAAGACCGGCAACACCGACCTGCTACGTCCGAATGGTAGCGGACATGAATGTAAAGTCCACGGAGCAATCCGCGACGTTTTGATAATCTGGTAGCAACGGGGGTTCGATTCCCCCACAGGTCGCCAACTTATAAACTCATAAACCCTCCACAATGGACAGATTCTATTTCGCCGATACCGCCCGTGGCACCTACGCCATCGGCATGAACTGGGAGCAGACCACCGCCGACCTCTTCTCCCTCACCTCCGACGACTGGGACGACGACCCCGCCACCGTGGCCGGAGAACGCGTCGTACCCTGGGGGCCGGACAACAACTTCCCGGCCAACGTGCGCCGGATGCTCGAGCGCAACAACCTGGGCCCCGGCGTGCTGGACCGCAAGGTGGGCCTGCTCTACGGACAGGGCCCCATGCTCTACACCGACGAGCTGGTGGACGGACAACCCTCACGCCGATGGACAGCCGATGCCGACGTGCAGCAGTGGCTCGACTCGTGGGACTACCGCGACTACATCCGCCACTGCCTCGTCGAGTACACCCGACTGAACGGACACTTCACCCGATACGTCATGGGCAAGGGACATCGCATCGGTCAGACATGGGTGGCGCGGCTGGAGTGCGAACCCTCTTCGGACTGCCGCCTGGTCTGGCCGAACGACGACAGACGCCGCCTCTCGGCGGTGACGCACATCCTCGTGGGACGCTTCGACAACTACCGGCAGCAGACCTACCGACGCTACCCCGTGCTCGGCACCCGGGCAGCCGAACGCGCGTCATCGGCCATGGCCTACCACTGCCTGCGCAGCTTCGGGCGCAACTTCTACGCCATGTCCAGCTTCATGGGCTCCATGCCCTGGCTGCGCAATGCCAACGACCTGCCCGAGATCATCCGACGGCTCAACGAGAACCTCATTGCAGCCGCCTACATCGTCCACTGCCCGCAAGAGTACTGGGCGGCCAAGCGGGCCAAACTCGAAGAGCAGCACCCCGAATGGCAGGAGGCCGACTACCACAACGCCATGGAGCGCCTGCGCCAGGAGCTGACGCAGACCATCGCCGAGGTGATGTCCGGCAAGGAGAACGCCGGCAAGTTCTTCCAGTGCGTGGACTTCGTCGACCCCTCCACCGGCACCCAGCAGAAGTGGGCCATCGAACCCATCGAGATGAACATCGACAAGTACATCGATGCGCAGGCCAAGATCAGCCGCATTGCCGACTCATCCACCACCAGCGGATTCGGCCTCTCGCCCGCCCTGGCCAACATCATCATCGACGGCAAGAGCGACAGCGGCAGTCAGATGCTCTACGCCCTCAAGATCTTCTACGGAGCCGACACCCAGATACCCGAGGAGATAGCCCTGGAGGGCATCAACCGCGCCCTGCGCATCAACTTTCCCGACAAGCGGCTGCGCATGGGCCTGTACAGGCAGGCCATCCAGCGCGAGGAGAACCTCACCGCCTCGGCCCGCATGACCAACAATCTCTAAACACCCCATACGCCATGAATCAGAAGCATAACCGCATCGTAGAGTTCCCCGACTGCTTCGACGAGATAGAACCGTCGGAGTGGATGCACTTCCTGGCCGCACTCGACCTCATGCTGCACGATCGACTCTTCGACATCATCGACGTGCGCAACCACTTCGCCTACTACTGCCTGCGTCGCCGATCGGGCGTGCGCCACTTCGGCGTGCCCGAGTTCTATACCGTCCACCAGCTGTCCGGCACGCTGCACTGGCTCATTACGCAGGACCCCCTGACGGGCAGGGTGATGGTGCCCATCGACACCACCCGACAGCTGCTGCCACGATGCGGCAGCTTCTACGGCCCGGCCGGCCATGCAGCCGACCTCACCTTCGGCGAGTTCCGACACGCCGTGATGGCCATGAACGCCTACACCGGCACCCACCACCAGAGCCATCTGTCCGCCCTGGCTGCCATCCTCTACCGGCCGATGGGCGAGGGTGGCGTGCGCACTCCCTTCGACCCCTCCCTGTTGCCGGCAGCCATCAAGCAGCAGCGCCGTCGGGTCACCCCCTGCCTGCAGTATGGCATCTACCTCTGGTTTGCCCACCTGTGCGAGTACATCCGTACCGGCACCTTCCTCGTGGGTGGACATGAGGTCTGCTTCGCACCCCTCTTCGTGAGCAGCGGCGACGATACCCCCTCCACCGATCTGGGCCTCGAGGGCATCCGCCTCTCCGTGGCCGAGAGCGGCACCTTCGGCACCGCCGCCGACGTAGACCGCACCCTGCTGCTTGATGTGCTGCTCAAACTGCTGCAGGACAAACAGACCATTGACCAACTCAAAAACCGATACAACCATGCTGATACAATCCGCTGAAGAACTGAGGTCGCTGACCTCCAACTACTACGCCAGCAACGACTTCGCCAAAGTCGTGACAGAGATTGAACTGGCCACCGAAGAGCTGGCTGCCATCGTCGGCCGGGAGGTGATAGACCTGGCCGAACAGCAGCTCATGGGGCCCGATGTGGAGCGCGATGCGCTGCTCGTCCGGAAGATGCAGCGCCCCGTCGCTCTGCTGGCCACCCTGCGCCTCTACCAGAAGAACGACCTCAGCCACGAGGACGATGGACGCAAGTTCAAGGTCTCCACCGACGGCAGCGACAAGCTGCCCTGGGAGTGGCAGCTGGAGCGCGACGACGCCATCCACATGGAGGAGTACTACAAGTCGGTCGATGCCCTCATCCGCTACCTCAACGAGCGCAAGCCCAAGGAGTGGACAGACAGCACCACCTACCGGCTGATGCAGACACTGCTCATCCGCAGCGGAGCGCAGATGGACCTCTACTTCCCCATCGGGCGCAGCGAGCGGCTCTACCTGCTGCTCATCCCCTTCATCCGCGAGGCACAGACCGGCACCGTGGCACCCGCCTACGGCACCGGATGGGCCGACCTGCTGGCCGAGGACTCCCTGCCAGAGAGCGACACCCGCTATGCAGCCTGCATGGCCGTGGCCCTGCTGGCCATGAGCACAGCCATCCACCGACTGCCCCTGCAGCTCATCCCGCAGGGTGTGGTGCGCGGCTACATGAACCAGAACGGCATGAAGTCCTCCGAGCCGGCCACCGTCGATGACGTGCACCGCGTGGCCGACTGGATGGCCGGCGATGCCGCCCACTGGATAGACCGCATGAAGCGGTACCGCGACGGAGCGCTGCACGAGGCTCCCCTGCTGCCCGACAACGACCGCAAGAACAAATTCTGCGTGCTTTAACTCTTCAACTCAAAAACTCATAAACTCATAAACTCATAACCTCACCATGAACCTACAAGGCAATCTAAACCTGCTGAAGATGAACAAAGCGTGCATCGTCAGCATCCAAGGCAACCAAGAACGGGTGACAGGCGTATTCATCCCCGTGGCGTACAACGACATCTACCTGGGCCGCGACGAGAGCGGCAAGGTGACCAGCGCCCTGATGGGCGTCAGTGTGCTGGAGCGGCGCGAGCCATCGGACGACGGCAAGACCCACTACGTCAAGCCCAACGTGGGCAAGAGCTTCCGCGAGCAGCATCCCCAGGAGGCCGAAGCACTCGCCAAGACCTACCTGGGCAACATGAAGCCCCTGACCTTCGACACCGTCCAGCGGCAGGCCATCGAGTCCGCCCAGCCCGTGCAGGCGGACAACGTCGTAGACCTTCCATTCTAATCACCCAATTGTCCATTCCCATGGTCGTCATCCAATCCATACCCCCCGCCGAATACTGCGGCAACTGCCCCGACTACATCCTCGACTCCGATGTCAGTCTGGAGTTCGAGGTGCGCCGAGGCAAGCAGACCCTGCTTCAGGAGCTCTACTCACCCGATGCCGCCAACACCATCCGCGTCCGCGACCTCGGCCGTCTCTGCGGCCTCGCCCTCTGGGGCGACCTGCAGGGCGGCTGGCAGACCCACCACGCCGACCGCTTCGACTTCTACGTAGACGGCACGCTGCTCTCCTCCTCCATCCTCTACTACTCGCGCCACAACTCCTTCCGCGAACCGCGTGACGGAGGCCTGCTCAGCAGTGTCAACGTCAAGGCCACGGCCAAGGGCTGGACCGAGTACACCACCGGCCTGCTCCCTTCCGACAGCCGCGGGCCATTCTACACCCTGCGGGCCTACAAGGAGTATCTGCCCGTGGCCGAGCAGCAGGTCTATGCGCCGGCCATGCCCACCGACTACGAGCTGCCCTACACCGTAGAGACCTCGGTAGCCTCGGTGCAGCGCGAGCTGCAGGTCGATGACTTCGATACCTACGAGGTGGACTTCGGCAACAACAACCTCATGCGCTACCAGCTGCTCAAGCGCATCCCTCACCAAGTGCAGCGCCTGCGCTTCCGCAACGACTTCGACCTGCCCGAGACACTCATCGCTACCGGCGGACTCTCCCTGGAGGTCAAGAACGAGGACGAGTCGGCCGTCATGGCCGGACGCGAGCAGCGGGTCAGTGTCAGCGTACAGGACGAGTGGACCATCCACAGCGGCCCCTTCTACCACCGCAGCGATATCCGCCTCTGGCGTGAGCTCATCCACTCCACCCAGATCCAGCTGCTGGCAGGCGGCAACTGGATAGACATCTTCCCCGTCAAGCACAAGATGGAGCAGAGCGAGCAGACCAACCAGGTAGATGCCGTGACACTCACCTTCCGCGTGGCGGACGCATCCCAGTCCTATCTTATTGTCTAACTCGTATATCGTAACTCCCATGATTCCCATCACCCGATACCGCGAACTGCTCATCGAATGGATGAACCGGGTCAACGACCTGACCCTCGACCGATCCATCGACGGCGTGGCCATCGCCGTGCGCGAAGGCCACATGACGCGCAAGCTGCGCGACCGGCAGGGCATCTGGCTCTGCTCCAACTACCCGGATGCCCAACTGGACCACCGCGATGACAACGACTCCACCCGCTCGCGCCTGCTGCTCTACCTCATCGAGCATGTATCCTCCGGACAGCAGACCGACGAACAGGAGCTGCTCCACTACCAGCAGATAGAGACGCTGGCCGAGCTGCTCCTGCAGACCATCCTCGAGTCACCCTCCATCTGTTCCTGTCTCACCCCCGAGTCCCCCATCTCCATCGAGTGGGAGTACGACGTGTTCGGAGGCTGGAACGGCATCAGTGTCTCACTCCACCTGCGCGACTATGACACAGCTATACATTAACGGCATCGAGGCCGTCCTGCCTGCCGACTTCTCCGTCGCCGTCAAGCGCGAAAACCCGCTTTACACCAAGAACGGAGAGTACACCTACGACATCACCATCAGCCTGATGCCATCCATCAACGCCGACCTCTACGCCCACATCAACCGGTTGAACCGCTCCACGCCGCAGGCCACCGGGCGCGAAGCCATCCTCGTGGCCGACAACCGCGTCTACTGCCGGGGCACCGAGATAGTCACCGCCTGGAGCGAGGACAGCGTCACCCTGCAGATAGCCTCCGGCAACAGCGAGGTCAACTACCTGATGGGCGGAGATACCCCCATCAGCTCGCTCCGCATGACCAACCACGCCTGGCAGCCGCTCGATGCGCAGCGCTACATCACAGAGACCTATCCGAGCGTGCCCTTCAACCTCTGCCCCGTCTACAACGAGAATACCGACCTCGTCATCAACGACTGGGCCGGCGAAGACCAGACACTGCCCTCCGCCGACTACGTGACGCAGTGGATGGAGCAGCCCTACCTCATGGCCTACATCCGCGAGGTGCTGGCTGCGCTGGGCTACGACCTGGTGGACAACCAGCTGGAGCAGACTCCCCTGCGCGATCTCTACATCGTCAACATACGCAGCCACGTCTGGGCCGAGATGCTGCCGGGCTGGACGGTGCTCCAGTTCGTCGAAGCCGTAGAGCGGCTGGCCGATGCCGTCTTCGTCTTCGACAACCGCAAGCGGCAGGCCCGCCTGCTGCTGCGAGCCTCCTACTACGCCGGATGCGCCACCTCCCACGTCCGACTGGTGGAGGATGCCTACACCGTCGAGGTGGAGCAGGAGCCGGAGATAGACGACAATGCCAACTGCAACATCGCCTACAAGGCTCCCGACAACACCTACTTCCGCTACCGCATCCTCTCCGATGCCGTGCGACAGAATGCCCTGCAACAGACCATACCCTCCGACTTCGGCACACGGACCGACCGCATCGCCGAGTGGTTTGCCGACGAGAGCCACCGGCGCACCGACACCCTCTATACCGACGAGCGCACCGGCAACCGATACATCTGGCTGGGTCAGACCCTCGACGAGACACGACGGGGTGTCTCCTTCCAACGGCAGATAGACTACCTGATGGTCGATGAGTTCGCCCCCATCGTGCGCAGTGACACCGCTCCCGAGGTGGAGCTGGAGGCAGGACCCACCCGCATGGATCGCGTGCCCATGTTCATGATTACCGTCCGCACCGAAGACCAGTACGGCGACCCGGTGACGCAGACGGCCATCCTGCCCGTCCAGATACCCTCTGCCTGCATCGAGCAGACCGAAGAGTCTACCACCGACCTCAAGACACTCATCGAGGGAGGCGGCACCTCCGGAGAGGCATCCGCCGAATACCTCCCGCTGGCCTTCTACTCGGGACCCACCGCCCTCAAGGAGAGCATCTACCGCTGGGACTTCCCTCTGCCATACACAGACATACAGCGCGAGATGCTCCCTTGGAGCGGCACCCTCACCTACGCACCCACCAACGACCATGGAGCCACCCTGCGCCTCACGGCGCTCGACACCCTGCTCTACCAGGGGGGCTACGACATCGACTTCCATACACAGGTCAAGGTCAAGAGCCACGACCCCAACCTGTTCGACCCGCGTACCATCTTCGAGATACGCAACAAGCGCTACGTCTGCAAGGAGATGGAGTACTCCATCGGTCCGGATGGACGTAAAGGTCCCTGGCAGGGAACCTTCTACCCCATCACCATTGATGACACCGCAGCCGATGTGCGCTGGATTCTGACCGACGGCAAGTGGCGCGACGGAGGCGTGTGGCTCGACAACGGCCGATGGCTGGATACGTAGATCAGGATAACTTAATCAATGTGTGATTCATGGCAGTGGGTACCGCTCGCGAGAGTAGTACCCACCCTTTTTATGTCCTTTCTGATGCGGTCTCTCACACGTACCTTTGCGTCAAACTCGTAGCTTAAATTTTTAATTTTAAATTTTAAATTGAACAAATGAGCCTGAAGATAGACCGCGTACAACTGGAGATTGTCGTGCAGCAAGACAAGGCACGAGCCAAGATGATGGAGCTGGAGAAGTCCATGCGCAATGCGCAGACCGAACTCAAGCAGATCAAGAAACAGTTCGGCGAGAACAGCGAACAGTATCAGAAGCAGGTGGAGCTCATCAAGAAGATGAAGCAGCAGTACGACGACCTCTTCGACGAGATAGGCATCGGCAAACTCAGCCTGAAGGAGCTGGCCAACCGGCAGCGCGAACTCAACGCCATCCTGCGCAACCTCGACCCATCGCTGCCTCAGTGGCGGCAGTACAACGAACAGCTGCGGCAGGTCAACAGCCGCATTGTCGAACTGCGACAGCAAGGCCGTCAGACCTCCCTCTCTCTCTCCAAGTTCGCCGACGGGTTCAACCGCTATGCCGGACTGGCAGCAGGAGCCATCGCCTCCATGACAGGCGTGGCACTCACCGCCCGAAAGTGCGTCGATGAGTATGCCGCGATGGAGGAGGCGCAGAGCCAGGTCATCAAGTACACAGGCATGACCCGCGACGAGGTACAGGCACTCAACGAGGAGTTCAAGCGGATGGACACCCGGACACCGCGCGAGAAACTCAACGCCCTGGCAGGCGATGCCGGACGATTGGGCATCACCTCCAGCGAGGCGGTCAAGGAGTTCGTCGATGCAGCCAACATCATCAACGTGGCCCTGGGCGAAGACCTCGGCGAGGATGCCGTCAAGAACATCGGCAAGCTGGCGCAGATGTTCGGCGAGGACGAGACCAAGGGTCTGCGGGGTGCCATGCTCGCCACAGCCAGCGCCGTCAACGAGGTAGCTCAGAACTCCAGCGCAGCCGAACAGTTCCTCGTAGAGTTCACCGCCCGAGTGGCCGGGGTAGGGCAGCAGGCAGGACTGACGCAGGCCGATATCATCGGACTGGCAGCGGCCATGGACGAGAACATGCTGCGCAACGAGACCTCCGCCACCGCCTTCCAGAAGGTCATCATGAAGATGTTCACCGATACCGACAAGTTCGCCAAGGCAGCCGGACTCAACCTGCAGGAGTTCGCCCGACTCGTCCGCTCCGATGCCAACGAGGCCCTGCTGCAATTCGCCGAAGCGCTCAGCAAGAAGGGCGGACTGGCCGACCTCTCGCAGATCTTTGGCGACCTGCAGACCGAGGGGGCCGGTGTCAGCTCCATGCTTTCTGTCATGGCAGCCAAGGCCGACCAGATACGCGAGCGGCAGCAGCTGGCCAATCAGGCCTACCGCGACGGCACCAGCGCACTCAACGAGTACAACGTGCAGAACAACACCGTCCAGGCGCAGCTCGACAAGGCCAAGGAGAGCTTCAAGAACATGCGCATCGAGCTGGGCGAGCAGCTGCTTCCGTACATGAAGTACATGATTTCGACGGGGCGGATGACCATCAGCGTGCTCTCTGCGCTCGTTGGGTTCGCCATGAAGTACAGCAGCGCCCTCCTCTCGCTGGTGGCCGGCATCGCAGCCTATACTGTAGCCGTCAAGGCCGGTACGGCAGCCATGTGGCTCTACCATACCGCCACACAGGCAGCCAGAGCGGGCATGGTGGCCCTCGATAAGGCCACCAAGACCAATCTATTCGGACTCGTTGCCTCCGCACTGGTGTCAGTCATCTCCTACTTCACCCTCTTCCGGAAGAAGGTGGACGACGGCACACAGGCCCTCTCTGACTTCAACCGCGAAGCCACACAGACCAAGGAGGTGCTCGACCGCATCGCAGGCATCAAGGCCAAGGCGGACAACATCGAGTTCCTGACGGATAAGCAGAAACAGGCGCTCCGCAGCGATGCCCTATACAGCATCGACCAGCTGGACGAACTCATCACCAACAGCATGATGGCCAACAAGCAGTGGTACGAACAGGAGAAACAGAGCCTGCTCGACTTGGCCGGTGACAACGAGGTGTTGCGCAAATCCTACATGAATGGACTGGAGCGTGACCTGAAGGAGCGGATGGCAGTCGTGGCCGGCTACATCGACGAGAAGAAACGGCTGCAGCAGCTCGTGGCGTCCATCCCGGTACATATAGAGGGTGGGGGGACACCCACCGCAGAACAGGACCCGGAGAAAGCCTACCGCGAACAGTCGGCCCGTCTGGCTACGGCTCATCAGGACCGGCTCAACACCATCAAGATGGCACGCATCACTGAACAGACGACCGAGACCGAGTACCAGCAGCAGCTCTACGAGGCAGAGACGGCCTACCTCCTCGAACGCAAGTCGCTGATGGAGCGGTACGGACAAGATACGGCGGAGATACAAGGGCAGATCTACGACCGCATGATTGACGAGGCAAACCGGCTCTACGCCGAGCAGCAGAAGGTGAGAGGTGCCCTGCCCGGGCAGATACTCGACACCCAACAGCAGAACGGACAAGAGCGCATCAACACCATCAAGACGCAATACCTCAACGGGGATATTGATACCCATCAGGCCATGCTCGATGCCGTCAAGGAGGCCGAGCGACAGAACCTCGAGGAGCGAATCGCCCTAATGGAGACCATGGGCATGGATGCCACCGACCTCAGGCAACAACTGCTCGATAAGCAGGTGCAGGCTCATGCCGAAGCCGAACAGCGGATGACCGAGGAGAGCGAGAAGGGCAACGAGGAGCGCACCATCACGGCACAGGATGCAGCCGGTGCCATCGGTGACTCCTTCTCGGCACTCTCGCAGCTATACTCGTCGCTCATGAACGCCGAGGTGCGCAAGGTGGAGAGCCGGTACGACAAGGAGATTACCGCGGCCCGCAAGGCCGGCAAGGATACCACCGCCCTCGAAGAGCAGAAGGAGGCTGCCGTTCTGGAGGTCAAGAAGAAGTATGCCGACAAGCAGTTTGCCATGCACGTACTCACCATCACGGCCGACACCGCACAGGCAGTCATGCGGTCGTGGGCCGAACTGGGCCCCATCCTCGGACCCATCTATGCCGCTTTGGCTGTGGCCGAAGGGGCTGCCCAACTGGTAGTGGCCAAACAGCAGCGCGACGAAGCAAAGGGCCTTTACCAGGGCGGATACTCCGAGGGATACACGGGCAGCGGCGACGACCACGAGGTGGCCGGAGTCATTCCCGTACACCGCAACGAGTTCGTGGCCAACCACGAGGCCGTGGGCAATCCCGCTGTCCGTCAGTTCCTGGATGTGTTCGATGTGGCACAACGCAACGGTTCCATCCGACTGCTCGATACGGCCTCCATCATCCGACAGGTGCAGCTTGGCAAGGGCCGATACGAGGGCGGATACACAACCCCAACGTCGGGACAAAACAGCACACAGGCCTGGAGCAGCCTGCCCGATGACCTGCGCCTGCAGATTGTCCGGCTCATGCAGGACAACAACGACCTGCTGCGCGAGATACGCGACAAAGAGCTGGTCGTTGACCCCCGGCGGATTCGGGACAGCATCGCCAATGTCACCTCGTTGGAGCGAAATGTATCACGCCATTGATGTCCTTTTTTTGTGACCCTTGTGACCGTAACTTTGTGGCATGAATGTATATGAAGCCATAGACCGTATGCGTAGACTCACCGAGCAAGGCACACCCTTCTCCTTCGCCTACATGAGCTACTCCCGCGAGCGAAAGCAGAGCGAGGGTATCGTCTATGTGCAGCGGGCCAAACTGCGCTCCCAATCCAAGCGCGAGCGCAACCAATATACCGACCTTATGTTGAACTACGTGGACCTCGACATCATGGAGTACCGCACCTGCTGGCAACCGCTCCTGATGGAGTTCGACGGACAACCCCTGACACTCGACGATGGCAGATGATCGCATAGACATAGAGTTCGAACAGATAGTCCCGTGGAACGGTGCCAACGACACCGGACGCGACGTTCGCATGAAGTGGCAGCGCAACTTCGAGCGGGTCCGCGTCTCCCTGCAGGAACTGGAGAGTAGGATAGGGGAGGGGGCGCACGTCTCTGACGAAGATCTGCAGAACATCCTCGTACAGGCCAACACCTACACCGACACGCAGGTCGAGGCAGGCGTGCAGCTGGCCATCGAGACAGCCGTCGAGCAATCCAAGCAGTACACCGACACGCAGATCGAGGCAGGCGTACAACTGGCGGTCGAGACGGCGGTGGAGCAATCCAAGCAGTACACCGACACGCAGGTAGAGGCAGCGGTGGATCTGGCGGTCGAGACAGCCGTCGAGCAGGCCAATGCCTACACCGATGTGCAGATAGAGGCAGTGCGGAGCGAGATAGAGATGCTTGACGACAAATTCCTCCGCAAGGATATACCCGATACGGCGCAGGGGCACATCACCTTCGTGCAGGGTGTGACCGCACAGAGCCACTCCACCTTCGAGGAGGGCGTGACTGTCTACGGGCTGGCCGAGCTGATGCGCCTCGATGTGCAGGAGCTGGCCACCATCGCGCAGGCGGTGGTGCAGATGATGCGCTCCACCCGCTTTGTGGACGGCTTCGCCGGCGAGGGATACCAGATATGGAAGGATATCGCCACGGGCGACTGGTCGATGACACTGGACCGCCTAACGGTGCGCAAGGTGATGGCGATTTACGAACTGATTGTACAGAAGATACGTTCTGTCGGGGGCATGGTGGTGGTCAGTGCGGCCAACGGCAAGCTCAAGACGGTGGAGCGGATGGGTTCGATGTACGTGCTGGAGATGGAGGACGACTGCCAGTTCCAGCCGCACGACCTGATGCGCTGCCAGGTATTCAGCTCCAACGGGCTGAAGTACTACT
>CAMGAL010000021.1 GCA_946007445.1 uncultured Mediterranea sp. | reverse complement strand
TATTTGTATTTAATTTTTATCCTTCTTAAACAAACAACGTAATTATGAAAAAAAGAGTGCAAATTTGTTTGGCCCTTCTCTGCCTCTGTGTAGGATGGGTGGCAGCTCAGAACGGCAAGGTCACCGGCGTGGTGATATCTGCCGAAGACAACGAGCCAGTAGTAGGAGCATCCGTATTGCTGAAAGGCACCACGCAAGGCTCCATGACCGACTTGAGCGGTAGCTTTACCATCCTCAATGTGCCTCAAAACGCCAAGACCCTCGTGGTGTCATACGTCGGTATGCGCACGGTGGAAGTTCCTGTGAAACCTTATCAGAAAGTCATCATGCAGCCCGACACGCAGGTACTGGAAGAGGTGGTGGTGGAAGTGGCCTACGGCAGTGCCAAGAAGTCCAGCCTGACCGGTGCCATCTCCAGCGTGGACCAGAAGCAGATTGAGATGCGCCCCGTCAGCAGCGTGACCTCCGCTCTGGAGGGTACCACCTCGGGCGTGCAGGTGAACAGCACCTATGGTGCTCCGGGCAGCAGCCCCAGCATCCGCATCCGCGGTATCGGTACCGTGAATGGCGACACCTCACCCCTCTATGTGGTGGACGGTATGCCGATGGGCGGTAACGTGACCGACCTCAACCCGGCCGACATCGAGAGCATCTACGTACTGAAGGACGCCGCCTCGTGCGCCCTCTACGGTAACCGCGCCTCCATCGGTGTCATCCTCATCACCACCCGCAAGGGTACCGAGGGCAAGATGAGCTTCGACCTGCGCATCAATCAGGGTACCTACAACCGAGGTATCAAGGAGTATAAGATGACCAATGACCGCCAGTTCATGGAGGCCTACTGGCAGAACCTGCGCAACTTCCGCATGGGTCAGGGCGACGATGCCGCCACGGCAGCCGCCTATGCTAGCAAGAACCTCATCAGCGACATGCTCTATCTGAACATCTACAACAAGGCGGACGACCAGCTGTTTGATGCCAACGGCCATCTGGTGGCCGACGCACAGATTCTCCAAGGCTATCGCGATGACCTCGACTGGTACGACGAATCCATCCGCAACGGCTATCGCCAGGAGTACAGCATCAGCGGCCAGCAGGCCAACGAGAAGGGCAACTACTACTTCTCCCTCGCCTACCTGGACGAGCAGGGCTACGTGACGAACTCCTCGTTCGACCGCATCACCGCCCGCACCCGACTGAACTTCACTCCGAAGAAGTGGTTTTCGGCCGGCATCACCCTGGACGGCAGCCACCAGAACTACAACAGCACCAATGGCGACGGTGACAACAGCTACACCAATGCCTTCATGTACTGCCGTAACATCGCCCCCATCTATCCCGTCCACCTGCACAATGCCGACGGTACCTACCGTCTGGATGAGTTTGGCAAGATGCAGTACGACCCGGGCTACTACACCGACGACAACGGCGTGGACATCTCTACCCGCAACCAGTATGTGGACCGCCACGTCATCTGGGAGAATGAGCTGGACATCGACAAGACCGTGCGCAACACCCTGCATGGTATCGCTTATGCTGACATCAAGTTCCTGAAAGACTTCACCTTCACCATCAAGGGTGACCTGAACGTGCGCAACTCGGAGAACCGCACCTACAACAGCGCCGTCATCGGCGACGGTAAGGGCAACAGCGGTCGTGCCAAGCGCGAAATCTACCGCTACAAGAACTACACCTTCCAGCAGCAGCTGCGCTGGGGTCACCAGTTTGGCGACCACTCGGTGAATGTCCTGGTGGGTCACGAGAACTACTCGAACAACTACGACTACCTCTATGGCTACAAGACCACCGAGGTATTCGCCAACAAGTACAACCTCTCCAACTTCAAGGAGATCACCTCGCTGACCGGCTACGAGAACAACTACCGCACGGAGAGCTACCTGGGCCGCATCCGCTACAACTACCGGGAGAAGTACAACCTGGAGGCTTCGTTCCGCCGCGACGGCTCTTCCCGCTTCCACAAGGACAACCGCTTCGGCAGCGTGGGTGCCAACTGGATTCTGACCGAGGAGGAGTTCATGATGCGCTACACCTGGGTGAACAGCCTGAAGCTGCGTGCCAACTACGGTCTGGTGGGTAACGATGCCGGCACCGGCTACTACGACTACATGGCCCTCTATGCCAACAGCCAGAACGCCAACAAGGGTGCCTACTACATCTCGAACAACGAGTCGCTCGACCTCAAGTGGGAGACCGGCGAGAGCTACGGCTTCGCCCTCGAAGGCCGCCTGTTCAACCGCTGGAACCTCAGCGTGGAGTACTTCGAGAAGCACAACAAGGACCTGCTCTTCAGCGTGAACCTGCCCCTCTCGGCCGGTGCCACGGCGACCAGCAGTGCCACGGCCAGCATCATGCAGAACTTCGGTACCATCGTGAACCGCGGTATCGAAATCAACACCGACGTGGACATTTACCGCAACAAGGATTGGCGCATCAACTTCGCCGCCAACGCCACCTACCTGAAAAACAAGGTGACCGAACTTCCTGCCCAAAACAAGGGTGGCTACCAGAGCGGCATCTACCGCATCGAGGAGGGACGCTCACGCTATGAGTTCTACACCTACACCTTCGAAGGCGTGGACCAACTGACCGGTCACTCGCTGTATGAAATCAACCTCGACGACAACTACGTGGTAGGTGCCGACGGACAGAAGATAGGTAATGCCGAAGGTACAGACATCACCGCCAATGCCATCCTGATCAACGGCCAGTACTACGTGAACAACACCACCTACGGCAAGAAGCGCTTCCAAGGCAAGGCCCTGCCCGATGTCTATGGCAGCTTCACCGGCACCGTGAGCTGGAAAGACCTCACCCTCTCGGCCATGTTCACCTACTCGCTGGGTGGCCAAGTGTACGACAATGTCTATGCCGGCCTGATGAGCGCAGGAAGCTCGGCCAGCAACTTCCACAGCGACGTCACCAACTCATGGACCGCTGCTCCCGCCGGCATGACAGAAACCTCGCCCGACCGCATCAAGAAGGACGGCATCCCGATGATCAACTACAACACCAGTTCCTACGACAATGCCTCCAGCAGCCGCTGGCTGACCAGTGCCGACTACCTGGTGCTGAAGAATCTCTCGCTCTCCTACCGCCTGCCGAAGGCTTGGGCACACCGCCTCGACCTGCAGTCCGTAGGCCTGAACGTGACTTGTGAGAACCTCTTCACCCTGACTGCCCGACAAGGTATGAACCCGCAGCAGACCGTAGGCGGCTACCAGTACAACTACCTGGTGACTCCGCGCGTCTTCTCGTTCGGCATCAATGTGAAACTTTAATTCCCCCATTCGCTTAACGACTTCAGAAATATACACTATGAATAAGAAATTAGCAACTATACTCCTTGGTGTCGGTCTGCTGAGTGCCTCTTGTGCCAGCGACTACCTGGACACCACCCCCGAATCTTCAGCCGGTACCTCTACCATCTTCGAATCGGCTGAGAATGCCCAAATGGCCATCAACGGTATCTGCCGCCTGATGTGCAACCAGTACCTCAGCACCCAAGGTATGAACGGTGAGGGCACCATCAAGTCGTGGTATGGAAACTTCACAGGCAACGACCTGCAGAAGAGCAACCAGACCGGCTGGGCTACGCTGTGGAACTCAGATTATCATGAGCGTAACACTTCGATCTACGATTACTATCCTTGGTTCTACTACTACAAGCTCATCAGCAACGCCAACGCCATCGTGCTCAACATCGACAACGCCTCTGGCAGCGAGTCGCTGAAAAACTTCGTGAAAGCCCAGGCCCTCACCTTCCGTGCCTACAGCTACTTCATGCTGAGCCAACTCTACTGCAAGCGATGGGTGGACAGCAATGGAGGTGCCACGCGCGGATTGCCGCTGCGTCTGGACATGTCGCAGGGTGAACTGGCCGCCAGCACCCTGGGCGAAGTGTACAAGCAAATCTATCAGGACCTGGACGAGGCCATCGCCTGCTTCCAGAACAGTAAGGAGAAGCGCCCCAGCAATGACAACTACAGCCCCGACCTGAGCGTGGCCTATGCCGTCTATGCCCGTGCTGCCCTGACCCGCGAGGACTGGAGCAACGCCGCCAAGTATGCTGCCCTGGCCCGCCAAGGCTACCAGCTGATGAGCAACAGCGAGTATGTGGACGGAGGCTTCAACACCCCCAACTCCGAGTGGATATGGAGTGTCTATAACGCCAGTGACCAGACCCTCTACTACTACAGCTTCTTCGCCTACCAAGGCTCCAACTCCAATGCCAGCGTCTGCCGCAGCTATGCCTGTGCCATCAGCAAGGAACTGTTCGACCAGATACCCGAGACCGATGTGCGCCGTGACATGTTCCTCTGGCCCCAAACAGAAGAAGAAGCCAAATCGTACGACACCAAGAGCGGTCGCGCCAGCAAAGGTGCCCTCTACACCCGCGGCAAGAAGGAGTTTGCCGGCAAGCTCTACTCCACCAGCTATATCTTTGCCTATATGCAGTTCAAGTTCCAGGCGGTGGATATGCCGGGTGTAGGTTGTGTCAACAACTTCCGTGCTGCCGAGATGTACCTCACCGAGGCCGAAGCCAACTGCCACCTGGGCGGCAAGGATGCCGAGACGCAGAAGCTGCTAGTGGAACTGACACGCACCTCCGGCCGCGACCCCGAATACACCTGCACCAAGACGGGTGCCGACCTGCTGGAAGAGGTAAGACTCTATCGCCGCATCGAGCTGTGGGGCGAAGGCTTCGACTGGTTCGACTACAAGCGCTGGAACCTGCCCATCATCCGCAAGGCTCATCCGGAAGGCAGCTGGCATCCTACATTTGCCATCACCATGCAGCCCTCCGACAAGAATGCCTGGACCTGGGTATATCCTGAAAAGGAGACTGCCTACAACCCGCTGGTGACGACGAAGGAATAAACCGTCCGTTCAACTGAAAAGATTTCGTGAGGGTGTGTCAGGAAGAAAGCCTACACACCCTCATGCTTTCAATATGAGCCCCTTTTCTCTAATACACCTGACAGAAAGCAAGGGCGATTAAGGTAATTTAATAGACAGACTCCTCGATTTCCCTCATTTATGCCTACATTCGCCTCACAATAATCCAAATGACTCTGAAAATGATGAAACACAAACTCTTACTTATGCTCGGAGTGCTGGGATGGGCCAGCCTGACTCCGGCTTTCGGACAAAAGAAACCGTTGGACCACTCGGTCTACGACAGTTGGAAAAGCATTGACCGCCTGGCCGTATCACCCCGAGGGGGCGTAGTGGTCTATGAAGTGAATCCCCAAGAGGGGGATGGCCGCCTAGTGATACGACAGACCAAGAGCGGACAGGAACAGGTGGTGGAACGCGGCACAGCCGCCGAGGTGACACGCAACGAGCGCTACGTAGTGTGCCGTGTGAAACCCTACTACCAACAGACCCGCCAGGCACGCATCGCCAAGAAGAAGGGCGACCAGCTGCCCAAAGACACCTTGCTAATTCTGGACCTGCAGACGGGCAAGCAGCAGCGCTTCCCGGCCATCAGCTCCTTCAAGCTGGAGCAGGAGGGTACGGACGTGGTGGCCATTGCCTCGGCCGACACCTCCCTCATAGCCAAGGCCGACCGCAAGAAGAAGAAGAGCGGCAAGCCGTTGCTGCTCTATCGGCTGAGCAACAACCAGTGTGACACCCTGCACTACGTGGAGCAATATGCCTTCGACCACAAGGGCCGCACCCTCAGCTACACCACCCGAAACGAGCGGAAGCACCAGCAGACGGTGGCCCTCTACGACCTGCAGAGCCGACAGAGCCGCACCCTCAAGAAGGATGCCCAATACTATACGCTGCCTCAGTATGACGAAGAGGCGGGACAACTGCTCTTCTTAGCCTCGGCGGACAGTGCCGAGACGGGCAGCAAGCACTGTGCCCTCTACCGCTACCGCATAGCCTCGCAGGAGGCTCCCGAATGTCTGCTGCCTGCCGACTACAAGCAGGGCTTGCCCGACAGCTGGGGCATCAACGAGAATGCCCGCCCCTACTTCAGTCGCGACGGCCGGCGCATCTTCCTCGGCGTGGCTCCTATGCTGGCTCCCAAAGACACCACCCGCGTGCCCTTCGAGACCGCCGGGCTGGACCTCTGGAGCTGGGATGCCACCATCTTGCCTCCCGCTGCCCTGAAGAACCTGAAGAACATCCAGCGGCAGACCTGCCTGGGCATCCTCGACGAGCAGAGTCACACCGTTCGCCCTCTGACCACCTCGAAGTATGACCGCGTGTCGCCCATCGCCGACGGCGATTCTGACTATGCCCTCTCGGTGGATCGCACAGCCACCATCATTGAGTCGCAGTGGGACATGCAGTGCCCGCAGGTCGTCTCGTTGGTCAGCCTGAAAGACGGCTCGCGCAAGCACATCGTAACGGGCAGAGTGACGCAGGTGGAGAGTTCGCCCCAAGGTGGCTACATCTGCTGGTACGACTATACCGAGAAGGCCTGGATGGCCTACGAGATAGCCACAGGCACCACCCGCAACTTGTCGGCCGCCTGTGGCGTGAACTTCTGGGACGAACAGCACGACACGCCCTCTTACCCCAGAGCCTACGGCATGGCCGGATGGACGGAGCAAGATGAGGCCCTCCTGGTGTACGACCGCCACGACCTCTGGAGCCTGCCCTTGGACGGCAGCAACCCCATCTGCCTGACCAACGGTGAGGGACGACGCACCAACCGCCGCCTGCATCTGGAGGACCTGCGTCCCCGACCCCACGAAGCCTACCACGGCAGTGGAGGTGGCATGGGCTATATGGGCCGCCGCTCGCAGCCCTACAGTGTGAAGAGCTCCGTTGTGATGGAGGTGTATGACTACACCACCCGCAAGCATGGCTTTGCCACCCTGCCCAACTTGGCCAAAGCCACCACACCGGTCCTGAACCTGCTGGAGGGCTACACCTACGCAGAGCTGACGAAGGCGGAGGAGAGCGACCTCTACCTCTACCTGAAGAGCAACTTCCAGCACTGCCCCGACCTCTACCTGACCCGCCAACTGGGCAAGCAAGAGCAGCGCCTGAGCGACATCAACCCACAGCAGGCTGACTACAGCTGGGGTACCGCCGAACTCTTCAGCTGGACTGCCTACGACGGCACGCCGCTCGATGGCTTGCTCTATAAGCCGGAAGGATTTGACCCCTCGAAGAAATATCCCGTGATGATCTACTTCTACGAGCGCCGCTCGGAGAACCTCTACACCTACTATGCACCGGCACCGAGCCGCTCGACGGTGAACATCAGCTTCTACTGCAGCCGGGGCTACCTGGTGTTCGTGCCCGACATCGTGTACAAGGCGGGCATCCCGGGCGAGTGTGCCTACAACTGCATCGTATCGGGCGCGGAGGCACTGGCCCGCAACCCGTGGGCCGACCGCGAACGCATGGCCATCCAGGGACAGAGCTGGGGAGGCTATCAGACGGCCTACCTCATCACCCGCACCAACCTGTTCCGCGCAGCAGGCAGCGGAGCACCCGTGAGCAACATGACGAGTGCCTACGGAGGCATCCGCTGGGAGTCGGGCATGAGCCGCCAGTATCAGTATGAGCACACGCAGAGCCGCATCGGACGCACCCTGTGGGAGGCTCCCGAGCTCTACATCGCCAACTCGCCGCTCTTCAAGCTGCCCAACGTGCAGACGCCGGTGCTCATCATGCACAACGATGCCGACGGTGCCGTGCCTTGGTATCAGGGCATCGAGATGTTCATGGGACTGCGCCGTCTGGGCAAGCCCGCCTGGCTGCTGCAGTACAACAACGAGGCGCACAACCTGGTGGAGCGCCGCAACCGCAAGGACCTGACCATCCGTCTGCAGCAGTTCTTCGACTACTACCTGAAGGATGCGCCCATGCCCGACTGGATGAAGACAGGCATCCCCACGGAACGGAAAGGTGAGTATTTCGGACTGTAATCTCCTCACGCACATCCTCCCCAACATGATGACTGACTTTACTCTTTGGAATGATATCTTTCACAGAATATGGATATGAAAAAGTTATTTTATCTCTGGCTATCCATCAGCTTGACGCTGAACCTGTATGCGCAGGAAGTGAAGTTTCACTACTCGCTGACGGAACTCTATGCCGACATCGACCGACAACTGGCCGACAAACCGGGCCATGCCCCCGTGATAGGCATCTCATCCAACGACGTGAACGGCAAGATACAGGTCAATACGACCTATGTGAACGCGGTGCTGAAGGCAGGGGGCGTCCCCCTGGTGCTGCCTTGCACCCTGCAGCCGGAAGCCTTGGCCACCCTGCTCCGTCAGGTGGACGGCCTCCTGCTGACCGGCGGCGAAGATTTCCACCCCTTGCTCTATGGCGAAGAGCCGCTGCGCCAACTGGGTGATGTGAACACCCACCGCGACGTCTACGACCTGATGGTGCTGCACATCGCCTTGCAGCTGAAACTCCCCATCTTGGGCATCTGCCGCGGCGAACAGCTCTGTAACATCGGTCTGGGCGGCACGCTCTACCAAGACCTGCCGGCACAGAAGGCGGGGGTTGGGATGCACCGGCAGAGCATACCGGCTACCGTGGGGTCGCACTCCATCACCATTGAGCCGGACAGCTACCTGCACCGCATCCTGGGCCGGGAGCAGGCGGTGGTGAACAGCTTCCACCACCAGGCCGTGAAGGAGCTGGCTCCCGGACTGAAGGTGAGCGCACGCTCGGCTGACGGAGTAGTGGAGGCCATCGAGGGCTTCCCCACCTACAACCTGCTGGCCTTGCAGTTCCACCCCGAACACTTGGTGAATGGCGATGACGCCGAGAGCTTCATGCCCATCTTCCGCGACCTGATAGAGCGGGCCAAGAGCTACAAGCGGAAGCCATGAGACGGTGGTTCCTCATACCGGCCATCCTGCTGGCCGCCACGCCGTTGTGGGCACAGGAGCTGACCAGGGACACCCTGTCGGTCAGGTCTCTGTCCGGCAGGGAGGAACCGACCGTCACCCTGCCCATGAATACCTATCGCACCGATGGGACGGGGCCGATGACCACGTGGCGAGACAGCATCCGGATGGAGCTGCTGCGCAATGACTACAACACACAGGGGGAGTTGTGGCGCTATCGGACAGGGAGCCTGATGGGCATCGGCGAACAAAACAGTATGCCGGGCATCGGCCGCATCAACGAGGCCACCCTGCTCTGGTCGCAACAGTGGGGTGACCGCCTGACCCTGCAGGCCTACCTCACGGCCACCCAACTGGATATGGAGTTCCTGCATCGCCACGTGTGGGGAGCAGGCGGCCTGGCCAGCTACCAGCTGGGCGAGCGGTGGACACTGAAGGCCTTCGGCAGCTACGACACAGGCAATCCCTACAATCCGTATGGCCGTCAGTGGGGCGGCAGCTTGGTGTGGAAGGCCTCCTCACACTTCGGCATCGAGGGAGGAGTGCGTCGCCGCTACAACGCCTGGACGCACCGCTGGGAGACGGAACCTATCGTAGCACCCTACTACCAGAACGACCAGCTGAAGCTGCAGCTGGATGTAGGTCCCATCCTGCACCAACTGTTGCGAGAGGTCGTAGTGGGGCGTTCGCGACGTGAGGGGCCTACCATCGCCCCACCCCGCATAGAGAGATAGAAAACATCATGCCGGATGAAGCGCAGTTGCATGGCTACGCATCATCCGGCATGAAAGTATATCGGTTCCCTTTAGAACTTGCCCCAATCCACGTTACGCATATCGCCGCTCTTGGCCAGCTCGGCGTGCATACCCAAGGCAGCACGGACGCAGTGGGGAGTCTGCGACTTGCCGTCGGTCAGCTTGAGGTAATCCCACAGGATGTTCTTGTAGTCGGGGTGTACGCAATTCTCGATGATGGCTTCGGCACGCTGCTTGGGGCTCTTGCCACGCAGGTCGGCCACACCCTGTTCGGTCACGATGATGTTGACGTCGTGCTCCGAGTGGTCCTCGTGCGACACCATGGGCACGATGGCCGAAATCTTGCCTTCCTTGGCCACCGAGGGGCAGGTGAAGATGGAGATGTAGGCGTTGCGGGTGAAATCGCCCGAACCGCCGATGCCGTTCATCATCTTTGTGCCGCCGATGTGGGTGGAGTTGACGTTGCCATAGATGTCGGCCTCGATGGCGGTGTTGATGGAGATGACGCCGAGTCGGCGGATAATCTCGGGGCTGTTGGAGATTTCGGAGGGACGGAGCACCAACTTGTCGCGGAAGAAGTCCATATCCTCGTAAATGCCGTTGAGGCAGTCGTTGGTGACGGTGAGCGAGCAAGCGCTACCGAACTTGATGCGGCCATCACGGATAAGACCGATGACGGAGTTCTGGATGACCTCGGTGTACATCTCGAAGGGCGGGATGGTCTTGTCGCGGCCCAGGGCACCGAGCACGGCGTTGGCAATGTTGCCCACACCGCTCTGCAGGGGTAGGAACGAGGGAGGAATGATGCCACGCTTCATGTCGGCCACCAGGAAGTCGGCCACATTCTGACCAATCTTGTCGGTCAAGGGGTCGGCGTCGGAGAAAGAGCGTGCCTCGTCGGGCCAGTTGGTCTCCACCACACCCACAATCTTCTTGGGGTCTACCTGGATGTAGGGCAGGCCGATGCGGTCGCTGGGCTTGAAGATGGGGATGTCGCGACGATAAGGAGGATCCAGCGGCTCATAGACATCGTGCAGGCCCATGGCAGACTTGCTGTGGGCGGCGTTCAGCTCGACGATGATCTGGTCGGCCAGACGGCAGATGGTGGGGGCGATACCGCCGGCGGCCGTGAGGTAGATCTTGCCGTCGTCGGTCAGTTCGCAAGCCTCGATGATGGCCACGTTGACCTTGCCCATGAAGCCGTAGCGTACCTCTTGTGCCATCTGCGAGAGGTGGATGTCGTTGTAGGCAATCTCGCCATTGTTCACCGCCTTGCGGAAGTCAGGGTTGGTGGTGTAGGGAGCGCGGTAGCGGATGGCCTTCACGCGCGAGAGGATGCCGTCGCAGGCGTCGCCTGTGGAGGCTCCGGTGAAGATGCCCACCTGGAAGGGGTTGCCCTTGGCGTGTTCCGCCTCGGCTATGTCAGCCAGGGCATGAGTGACCGCTTTGGCTGTGCCGGCGGGTGTAAATCCACTCAGACCAATGTTGTAGCCATGCTTGATGAGACTGGCAGCTTCGGCTGCCGAAATGTAATTGAATGCCATAATGCGATATTAGATTGTTTTTTATATGAATGATTAGCTATACTTACGATGGAGGATTTCGGACCAGATGATGCCTTGGCGCACCGCCTCGACCGTGGGGGCAGCATCAGGCTCGGAAGCAATCGCTGGGGCGGGCGAAGATGGGGCAGGCGAGGCCGGGGCAGACACCCGGCTGCGGGCGGGAGAGGGCTCGCCGGCAGGGCGGAGCGGCGCAGCCGCCGGCCGGAAGGGAGCAGACGCGACTTCGGGAGCCAGAGTGTCCGCCTCATTTTCCTCGGGAGGGAAAAAGTCGGGAGACAGGACCTCAGGGACTGCCGCCTTGGGCGCCCCCTTTTTCTTCTGTGCAACGACGCTGATGAACAACATCCCGACAAAGAAAAGAACAGAAAAAATCTCTTCCATAATCAAGTCTGATGGTTTTCAAGTGCCAAAGGTAGTGATTTCTATCGAATATCCGCTCAAAAGCATACAAAAAAAGGGCAGCTTCACAGCTACCCTCTTTCTTTTTTTTAACCTAAACCTTAACTATGAAAAAATCTAATGTTTCTTTTCAGAGCACAAATTTGTAAATTTAGACCAATAATTCCAAATTTTATCCCCAAAAACTGCATTGAATTAACGCTTTTTATAGGTCGGTACAAAAAACTGCAGGCAAATGCGGATTCAACCCCTGATTTGCACTACCTTTGCTCCGAAAAATCGGATTCATATAAACAGAACAGAGAAAATGGAAAAAAGAACAGAAGCAGACTTTAAATCTGCAACTGCCGATGGCGACAAGAAGTTGTTCATCGAGACCTACGGCTGCCAAATGAACGTAGCCGACAGCGAAGTGATAGCCTCCGTCATGAAGATGGCGGGCTACGACGTGGCACAGAGCCTCGAAGAGGCCGACGCCGTGCTGCTCAACACCTGCTCCATCCGCGACAATGCGGAGCAGAAAATTGTGAACCGACTGGAATACTTCCGCACGCTGAAGCGCAAGCGACCGCATCTCATCGTGGGCGTGGTGGGCTGCATGGCCGAGCGCGTGAAGGACGACCTCATCGCCCACCACGGCGTGGACCTGGTGGCCGGTCCCGACGCCTACCTCAGCCTGCCGCAACTCTTTGCCGCCGTAGAGGCGGGCGAGAAGGCCATCAACGTAGAGCTATCCACCACCGAGACCTATCGCGACATCATCCCCTCGCGCATCTGCGGCAACCACATCTCGGGCTTCGTCTCCATCATGCGTGGTTGCAACAACTTCTGCACCTACTGCATCGTGCCCTACACCCGAGGCCGCGAGCGGAGCCGCGACCTGGAGAGCATCCTGCAGGAGGTGGCCGACCTGCGGCAGAAGGGCTACAAGGAGGTGACCCTGCTGGGACAGAACGTCAACTCCTACCGCTCGGAGCGGCCCGACGGCTCGGTGCTGGACTTCCCCACCCTGCTGCGCACCGTGGCCCGCTCGGCACCCGACATGCGCATCCGCTTCACCACCTCGCATCCCAAGGACATGAGCGATGCCACGCTGCAGGTGATAGCCGACGAGCCCAACGTATGCCGCCACATCCACCTGCCCGTGCAGAGCGGCAGCAGCCGCATCCTGAAGCTGATGAACCGCAAGTACGACCGCAAATGGTACTTGGAGCGGGTGGCAGCCATCCGACGCATCATCCCCGACTGTGGCCTCTCGACCGACATCTTCTCGGGCTTCCACTCCGAGACGGAGGAGGACCACCAGCAGTCGCTCTCGCTGATGGAGGCGTGCCAGTACGACTCGGCCTTCATGTTCAAGTACAGCGAGCGCCCCGGCACCTATGCCTCGAAGCACCTGCCGGACGACATCCCCGAAGAGGTGAAGATTCGCCGGCTCAACGAAATCATCGCCCTGCAGAACCGCCTGTCGGCCGAAGCCAACGCCCGCTGCGTGGGGCGCGAGTATGAGGTACTGGTAGAGGGCACGAGCAAGCGCAGCCGCGAACAGCTCTTCGGCCGCACGGAGCAGAACCGCGTGGTGGTGTTCGACCGTGGCTCGCATCGCGTGGGCGACTTGGTACGCGTGCGCATCACAGGCAGCTCCTCGGCCACCCTGCTGGGGGAAGAGATACCCTAATCATTCAATCATCAAGATGCTGTATGGGCGGACTTGCGTGTCCGGCGCTACAGCTATATATTTTCATAATCCAGAACAAACACAGCATTCCCGCCAGCCACGACCCTATGCACCTCTCCTGCACGCTCGCCCTCTCATCGCCATACCATCCAATCAGATCCGCAGTAGGTAAGTAGCAGGATAAATTACCATCCCAATATGGCCTTGCTACTACTCACCTACTACTCACCTACTCTTCACCTACTCCGCACCTACTACTCACTATCTCCTCATCTTTGCCTCATCCATTTCCCTTGATTTTTCTTAAATATCTAATACACAAGGAAGTAATAAAATTTGTCTTTCTTTCAGATTGTGAATATCTTTTATTTTTTCGCTTCAAGGAGTCTTTCCATTGTAAATATAGAAGAAACCATTTTCGCTTCAACGCATCATCGTGAAGCGAGGAGTGGCCGGATGCCTGTTCCCACGGATAAGCGTATGGCAGGATGGGAAATACAAACAAGAAATATAATTACATTACATCCCCGAAGAAACGTGCAAAAAAGAGTCGGCTGAAAAGCCGACTCTTTTGCTCTTCGTCTTGGACTTGAACCAAGGACCCTCTGATTAACAGTCAGATGCTCT
>CAMGAL010000020.1 GCA_946007445.1 uncultured Mediterranea sp. | reverse complement strand
GTATGGCGGTGTCCTGCAGGGCGTGAAGCTGTTGCAGACCGAGCCGGGATTCAACCAGCAGCCCTTGGTCAGCTGGCTGCCCGAGCAGCTGTTCGTACATCCCGACTACCGCGACTGCCACCTGCTCTACTATACCGGCATCACCCGCACGGCCAAGGGCATCTTGGCGGAGATCGTGCGCTCCATGTTCCTCAACTCCTCCTCCCATCTGCGGCTGTTGGGCGAGATGAAAGTCCATGCCTTGCAGCTGGCCGAAGCCATCCAGCGCAACCGCTTCGAGGATTACGGCTCGTTGATAGGCAAGACCTGGAGGCAGAACCAGGCACTGGACAGCGGCACCAATCCGCCTGCCGTCGAAGCCATCATCCGCCGCATTGCCGACTATACCCTGGGCTATAAATTGCCTGGAGCCGGAGGCGGTGGCTATCTCTATATGGTGGCCAAAGACCCGCAGGCAGCTGCCCGCATTCGGGAGGAGCTGCATCGCCTGGCACCCAATCCGCGTGCCCGCTTTGTGGATATGACCCTGTCGGACAAAGGCTTCCAGGTCTCCAGATCGTAATGAGTTTGTGAGTTACAAGGTGACCATTATTCATTTTTAATTTTTAATTTTAAATTTTAAATTATTTCCGTGCGTTTAGTCCAAACCAAAGACGGTACGTCTTATCTGTGGCCCTTTGTGCTGGTCACTTCCCTCTTTTTCCTGTGGGGATTTGCCCACAGTATCCTCGATGTGCTGAACAAGCATTTCCAGGAGGTGCTGGTCATCTCCAAAGCCAAGTCGGCCATGGTGCAGGCGGTGGTCTATGGCGGCTACTTCCTGATGGCTCTGCCTGCGGGCCACTTCATCCGTCGCTATGGTTATCGGATGGGTGTCATCCTCGGTCTGCTGCTCTATGCCTTGGGGGCGTTCCTCTTTGTGCCGGGTAGTCGTATGATGTCTTTCGAGTTTTTCCTTTTCTCGCTCTTCATCATCGGCTGTGGGCTGACCTGCCTGGAGACGGCGGCCAATCCTTATGTCACTGTATTGGGTGAGCCGGAGACAGCAGCCAGCCGCCTGAATTTGGCCCAGTCATTCAATGGGTTGGGATGGATACTCGGTCCGCTGGTCGGAGGGTTGGTGCTCTTCTCAGGCGAGGGAGGCAACATTGCCTGGCCCTATATCGGCATCGGATGTGCCGTGGTGCTGGTAGCCTTGCTCTTCCTGCGGGTGCGCCTGCCGGAGATCAAGGAAGAGGAGAGCGATGCGGCCTCTGTGGTCGCCTCGGCCGGCAAGGGACTCTGGAACCATGCGCACTTTACGCTGGGTGTCGTGGCGCTGTTCTGCTATGTGGCGGCTCAGACCGGCATCAACAGCTTCTTCATCAACTACGTCACCGAGTCGTCCATCGGAATGAGCAATCGGGATGCTGCGTTGTTGCTTTCGTTTGGAGGCATGGGGCTTTTCATGTTCGGGCGCTTCTTCGGCAGCTGGCTGATGGAGAAGATGGCTGCCGAGCGGCTGTTGCTCTACTTTGCCTTGGGGGCAGGCGTCTGTATGCTCCTGGTCATCCTGACCTCGGGCTGGATGGGTGTGACGGGCCTCTTCGTCTGCTACCTGTTCGAGTCCATCATGTTTCCCACCATCTTTGCGCTGGCCATCCGTGGGGTGGGGGTACACACCAAGCGAGCCTCTTCGTTCCTTATCATGTCCATTGTGGGCGGTGCGGTGGCTCCTGTGCTGATGGGGCTGTGTGGTGCCGAGGCCATTCGGGTGGGCTTCTTCGTGCCGTTGGTCTGCTTCGGGGTGATTGCTCTCTATGCCTTCCGCTACCGCAGGTGGCTGCAGGCGTGATGCCTCTCTTTCTATGTCCTCTCTATTCGTGGTGGTAGGGGGTGCCATGCAGAAGGGGCATGGCGCGGTATAGCTGCTCCACGAAGAGCAGGCGTATCATCTGGTGCGAGAAGGTCATGCGCGAGAGGGAGAGCTTCTCGCGGGCGGCCTCATACACTTTGGGCGCAAAGCCGTAGGGCCCTCCCACCAGAAAGACCAGCCGCTTGGGCACGCTGCCCATCTTCTGCTCCATGTAGGAGGCGAACTCCACCGAGCGAAACTCCTTGCCACCCTCGTCCAGCAGCACCAGGTAGTCGCCCGGCTGCAAGGCTTTCAGTATCAGTTCGGCCTCCTTCTCCTTCTGCACCTCGGGGGTCAGGTTCCTCGTGTTCTTCAGTTCGGGTATCACCTCCAGATCGAAGCTCAGGTAGCGGCGGGTGCGCTGCACATAGTCGTCGATGGCCGTAATGAAGTGGGGCTCTACCGTGCGCCCCACTACAAGTAAGATGGTCTTCATGCCGTTTGGTGGGTTAGAAGTCTGTCAGGTCGATGGACTGGATGCCGGTCAGGTTGGGCAGGGTGACCGACTCGGCTCCCCATGTTTCGATGGTCACACTGACGGGGTCGTTCGAGCCGTAGATGTGGCTGGCACCGGCCGAGAACTCCTGCTGGCTGTTGTCTCCCCACAGGATGAGTCCCGACAGGGTGGACGGAGCGGTGAAGGTGGGGATGGTAAAGGAGTTGTCCGTCGGCTTCACTCCGAGGCGTAGCACGCCGTAGCCCTCGGCCGATAGCTGGTCGTCGCGTTGGTTGAGCGACACCACCTGTGTCTGCTCCTTGAAGAGCGTCAGTCCGTTGTCGCTCACCGCCAGGTGGAAGATGTACTGGTTGCCCCCTGCATAGGTGTCGTCAGGTATCCGGCAGGAGAACTTGCCCTTGTCGGTCTGGATGCTGAGTTGAGCCTTGGTGGGCGTACAGGGCAAGACAAACATGCCCGGCAGGTCGCTCTTCCAGCCCTGCGTGTCGAGTGTCTTGCTGACGTTCAGGGTGAAGTCGCCGGTGTGGCTGGTGACGATTTCTCCCGTCGAGAGGTCCAGGCTACCCTGAGAGGGGATGCTGAGCAGGGAGATGGAGCGGATTTCGGTAGCCGATGCCTGCTCGGCACGCATCAGGTTGAAGGAGAAAATGCAGAGGGCATGGTTCATGGTGAGGTGGGCAGTCGGCTTGTCGTGAGTCAGGCTGACGGCACTGCCCGAATAGAGCACGTCTTGCTGCTGGGCCAGACTGACTGGCACGGAGTTGGGGGTGGCGTTGCTCACGGCCGGATAGCAGGCCTGCAGGGACAGGCTCTCCTGGAATTTCAAGTAGAGGCCCTGGGAGGCCTTCCAAGTGGTACCCTCGCGGCTAAAGGTGGTCTGCAGGGTGGAGGTGGTGCTGCTTTCGGGCGAGCGCAGGGTGTAGAACACACTGAGCTGCGTGGCTTCGTCGAGGGTGTTGATGACGTTGGCACGCGTATGGACTTCGGTCGTAAAGCTCACCTCAACGGGCTGGGGAGTGGGGATATCGTCGCTGCAGGCAGCGGCCAGCATGGGGGCTGCCAGAAGGCAGATGGCACGGAACAGGTATGGTGTCGATTTCATGAATGTTCGGTTTTTTAGTTGGTTTTGGAGGGATTATTTGCTGGTTCCTTTCACTTTCAGGGTGATGCTGACGACGGTCTTCTGCTTCTTCATCGTCAGTACATAGTTGCCGCTGGGCAGTTGGGCGGTCTCTATCCGGAAGGTCGGGTTCTCCTCGGTGGTGGTTCCCGTCCCGATGAGTTCGCTGTGGTCTTCGGTAGTCACCTGCCAGGTCACGTCGGCCAGGGTCTTCACGGTCGCCGTGCGGCTCTTGCGGTCGTAGGTGATGGAGGTGTTGGCTTCGATGTCGGAAGGCACGGAGCGCAGCTCCAGATGTCCGACGACCGTCTTGTCCCAAGGCAGGGGTTGCCAGGCTTCCTCGCTGCTCCGCTTGTACACGAGGGCTATGTAGTCGCCCGGTTGGGGCTCCTGGGTCACCCTGCAGGGCCAGCTGTTGATGTAGAATCCCTCTCCGCCGGATATGGGGCTGTCAGCTGCCGAGAGTACATCGGAGACGACGCCCAGACTCTTGTCGTCGATGTCGAAGTGGGCCAGGGCCACCTCGCCGACAAAGGGCACGGTGCCGTAGCTCATGATGACACCGGCTTTGACGCTGAACATCATGTCCTTCTCCACTTTCGAGGTTAGGGTGGACAATCCTTTGAGTACCGCGCCATCGTTGCTCTGGCCTGCCGCCAGCATCAGCTGGGACAGGGCTTTCGACGCGCCGGTCGATTTCTTGAATCCGATGATGGCCGACTGGCCGTAGTTGAATCCGTTGGCACTGTTGGCTCCACCAATGCCCTGTGCGGTGGGGGTCAGGTTGTCTATCAGGTAGTAGCCGTTGGCCAGTCCGCCCCAGCCCCAGTTGAGGCTGAAGTAGTTGTTGGAGGTGTAGCCGTCGAGGATGAAGGCGTGTCCCTCTTGCTTCTTCGTGTAGCCGGAATAGATGACGGGGCCATTCTCCTGCAGTTCGCCTTTGAGCATCTCCATCCAGCGCTCGTCGCTGTAGATGTTTCGCTGACAGGGCACGGCGGCGGCGTCATACTTCATGTATTCGATGGCACCTCCCAGCATATCACACACATAGGCTCCGGTCTCGCTACCATATAGAGACTTGCCCATGGCACCGCAGTCGGCCATGAGACGGGCCACCTGGGCTTTCTCCTCGTCGCTGCTGGCCAGGGTCAGCGTCAGGGGCATCAGATCCCACTGATAGGGCTTCTCCATCGGTCGGGCGGCCACGGTGATGGTCACATCGCCCTTCGAGGTGTAGGAGGGGATGGTGCCTACCCCTTGGTCGGGCCAGCGGCGGCTGCGTATGGCGATGGCGAAAGCAGTGGCCGTACAGCCCGTTGCGGCATGTTCGCCGTTCACGACGGGACATTCGTTGTTGAAGGGAGCGCTTTGGTCCCACTGGGCCGTCTCATGCTTCAGCACCACTTCGCCCACCTCGTTGTCGGCACGGGTCGAGGTGCAGAAGGCACTGCTGCGCACCTGCAGGATCTGCTGCCTCAGGTTCTCCATCCACGAGCGGAGGTTGTCAGGCATCTGCTTGCTCTGAAAGGGGTGTTCGTCTGAATATCCCAGGATGGTGGGCACCAGGTCGTCGCCTGCCACAATGACGAAGCCGGGGAGGTCCGTGCGGTTATAGACGTAGTATGCGGGCACGTTGTCGCTGCGTGTGGAGGCACTCTCTCCGTTCCACTCCAACTGCAGAGTGGGACCGGTCAGGCGTGTCTGACCATGACGCTGGAAGAAACGCAAGGCTTTGGCGCGTGCTTCTGATTCGCTGACAGGACCGGCTTCAGAGGCTGTCCAAAGCAGGCTGCCGAGGAATAGCAATAGGAATCTTTTCATGACTGATTGGAGGTGAGTAGAATCAATGTTTTTGTTTCTTTTTTGCAAAACTACAAGAAATTGTTTGAAAAGTGAAACGTTTGGCTCAGTTTTTGCACTTCCACGCTCTTTTTTCGGCAGTCGGGGATGTTGTTTCACGTATTTTATCTATATTTGTCCCATCACAATAAAAAACTGTAAGAAGATGAATACGGAACAAGAATTGATTGACAGACTGATAGACCTGTCGTTTGCCGAAGATATCGGCGACGGTGACCACACCACTCTCTCCTGCATCCCCGCCACGGCGATGGGAAAGTCCAAACTGCTCATCAAGGAGGCCGGCATCCTGGCCGGCATCGAGATAGCCAAAGAGGTGTTCCGCCGCTTCGACCCCTCCATGAAGGTGGAGGTGCTGATGGGCGACGGCTCGCAGGTGAAGCCCGGCGACGTGGCCATGATTGTGGAGGGCAAGGTGCAGTCGCTCCTGCAGACCGAGCGCCTGATGCTCAACATCATGCAGCGTATGAGCGGCATTGCCACCATGACGCACCGCTACACCGAGCGCCTGAAGGGCACCCACACCCGCGTGCTGGACACCCGCAAGACCACGCCCGGTATGCGCATTCTGGAGAAGATGGCCGTTAAGATAGGTGGCGGCGTGAACCACCGCATCGGCCTCTTCGACATGATTCTGCTCAAGGATAACCATGTGGACTTTGCCGGAGGCATCGATAAGGCCATCACCCGCGCCAAGGAGTACTGCCGCGAAAAAGGCAAGAACCTGAAGATAGAGATTGAGGTGCGCAACTTCGACGAACTGCAGCAGGTGCTCGACCTGGGTGGCGTAGACCGCATCATGTTCGACAACTTCACGCCCGAGATGACCCGCAAGGCGGTCGAGATGGTGGGTGGCCGCTACGAGACCGAGTCGTCCGGTGGCATCACCTTCGACACCCTGCGCGACTATGCCGAGTGTGGCGTTGACTTCATTTCGGTCGGTGCGCTGACCCATTCGGTCAAGGGTCTCGACATGAGTTTCAAGGCTTGCTGAGTTACGAGACCTGTAGGGGCGGCCCTATGTGTCCGCCCAGCTACACATGGTTTGGCATTCTGGGCGGACACGCAGGTCCGCCCCTACAGGTTTCATATCTCATAACTCGTAACTTGTAAGTATTTAACATTCTTTCAATCTTTCCTTTGCAGCATTCCGGCAAAGGCTGCGTCTATAGGACAGACGACGCAACGAAGTTCGTCTCCTACGTGAGAGTAATGACATGTTGACAGTGGACAGTGAAGCAGACTTGATAGAGGGATGTCGGGCCGGTGAGGATGCCGCCCGACGGGAACTCTATACCCGTTTTGCCCCTGCGATGTTGGCCGTCTGTTACCGCTATGTGGGAGACGAGGATGAGGCTCACGACGTGATGCACGATGGATTTGTCAAGGTGTTTACCCGCTTCAACTTCCGCGGAGAATCCTCCTTGCAGACCTGGCTGACACACGTCATGGTGTCGCAGTCCATTGACTTCCTCCGGAGGAAAAAAAGTTTTTCACCCCTCACCGAGGAGACGATGGCGCGATACGAACCCTCTGACGAGGAGGCTCTGATGGAGGCCGACGACCGGCTGACCCAGGAGCTTCTGTTGGGATTTGTGGCCGAGCTGCCTGATGGCTGCCGCACGGTCTTCAACCTCTTCGTCTTCGAGGGCAAGTCGCACAAGGAGATAGCCCGCCTGCTGGGCATCCGCGAGCACTCGTCCACTTCGCAACTGCATCGTGCCAAAACTCTGTTGTCCAAACGCATTAAAGAATATCTTGGAGGAATGTGAACCATGAAGAAAGAAAAGATGGAACTGACTGACCTGTTCCGCTCCCGGCTGTCGGGGGCCGAGATGCCCGTCCGACCGGGGGAGTGGGAGAGGCTGCAGGCCGACCTGCCCCTGGCGGCTGTCCCGTCAGAGGGACACACCTTGAGGCTCCCCCGCCGCCCCTGGCCGCGCGTAGCTGCTGCGGCATCCGTGCTTCTGTTGTTGGGAGGTGCCTGGGCAGCCTTCTGGTGGCTGACCCCTCGGGTGGAGATGGAGTTGCCTGCCGTAGCCGTGGCCACCTCTGCCCCGACGGCCACCATCCGTCACGATGGGGTGGAGCGGGAGGAGTTCATCACCCGTCCTGCCGCAGCGCAGCCTGCTGGCCGCAGCAGTCGCCCCGCCGCATCGGGGCTGAAGCCGGCCTCGCTGGGTGCCGACGAAGCGGAGCGGGGAGTGGTCTCCGTCCGTCTCTCCATCACCGTCTCCCAACTGGTGGGCGAGAATCCCTGGGAGCGCCGCACCACACTGCCCTCGCGCTACGTGCTGACGGCGGATGATGTGTGGCAGGTGGCCGATCGCTCTGCGCCAGCCGTAGCATCGACGGACGAGGCCTCGCCACGTTGTGCCTCCCGATGGGCGCTGAAGGGCAGCCTCGGCACCTCGCTGCCCAAGGGCAGCGACCGGATGCCCCTGCATCTGCGGCTCAGTGGTGAGCGGGCCTTGACCGACCGCCTCTCCCTGGAGGCCGGCTTGCAATACAGCTGTTTGCCCCGTAGGGGAAGTGCTGCCCTGCACACCCTGGCCCTGCCTGTCAAGCTGCACCTGCGCCTCACCCCCGAGGCCGACACCGAGCTCTATGCCTCGCTGGGTGGAGCGGTGGAGAAGTGCTTCGCCGGGGCCGCCGACCACAGCTACTCTGCCGCGCCACAGCGGCAATCGGCCAGCGCAGGCGACGGGGGGCGCACACCGCTCACGGACCGCTTGGCTCACAGTGCCAAGCCCGAGCTGACCCACCACTTCGGCACCCGCTCGACCCCCCGCTCCTTGTATAAAGAACGTCCCACCAACCTGAGCCTGCTTTGCGGGGTGCGGATGAATTACTAACCCTCTTCAACCGGAATGCAATATGAGAACGAACTTTCACGCAATCTCTCGCTATATGCTGCTTGGGCTGTGGCTCCTCACCCTGGCTTCCTGCACGACCAAAACGTTTGACTACGACCATCCCGACGTGGCGCTCTTCGTCAATCTGCTGAAGCATGGCACGCTGCCAGCCCGCTCGGCCGACAGCATCGGCCTTGTACCCCGATTCACCGTCGACGACATCGCACCCCTCCTTCGCCATGCCGACGACCTCACCGCCATCTCTTCCTTCCCCCTGGCACCCATCTCCTATTCGGCAGGTGGCAAGCTCCGCCTGGGCGAGTGCATCCTCTGGACGGTGGAGACCATCCGCCTGGGCTATCCCGCCTCGATGGGGTGCAAAATGGTGCATAGCGATGCCGACAACTACGAGGGCATCTACTTCCTCACCGACGACGAGGTGAGCGATGCCGCCGCTCGCTATCGCCGCTGGTGGGAGAACCGCCGCTATCCGCCCACCGACTGGACCATCATGCCCTGCTACGACGAACCTCTCTGCGGAAGCGGATATATGTGGTGGTGAGATGAAGTGCCGCTATCGTCTGGGAGTCTGCCTGCTCAGCCTTCTGGTTTCCCCGCTGGCTGCTCAGGAGGCTGCCTTGTCCGACTCCTTGCGCCATTGGCTGCAGGGCAGGGAGGAGCTACGCCTCAATCCCTCGGCCTTGCGCGAGCTTCGTCAGAGCTTCGAGGGAGAACTCCGACCCACCCTGGAGAGGCCTTGGATGCAGCCCAACGAGACCCTGCCCACCTGGCGGGAGGCTCCCCGCGAGCCTCGAGGCAGGCTCACCCTCTCTCCCTACACCGCCACTACGCGCTACGATTGGGACCCCGTGGCGCAGAAGAAGATAGACATCCGGCCGCAAGGCCCCTCGTGGGCGCAGTGGCGCCCTGTCTCCAGAGGCCGGCAAGGTGGCTACGACCTGATGTTGATTTTCACCCGCGACTTCTGGGATGTGTCCCGCAACCGTCGCCGGGCCCGTACCCGCGAGGCACTGGCAGCCTATGGCGATTCTATCACAGCCTTTTGTCGATAGGAGAAATCAAAGAAAGTAAGGGGTTTTGGACGATAGATTCCATTTTATTTTGTACTTTTGCAGCCCATAAACTGAAATATAGTAAATTAGGAAACAATGGAATTAGCAAGTAAGTACAATCCCGCTGATGTGGAGGGAAAGTGGTACCAATACTGGTTGGACCACAAACTGTTCAGTTCGAAACCCGATGGTCGTCAACCCTACACCGTCGTCATTCCTCCCCCCAACGTCACCGGTGTGCTCCACATGGGGCACATGCTGAATAATACCATCCAAGATATTCTGGTGCGCCGCGCCCGCATGGAGGGCAAGAACGCCTGCTGGGTGCCGGGCACCGACCATGCCAGCATCGCTACCGAAGCCAAGGTGGTGAACAAGCTGGCTGCCCAGGGCATCAAGAAGCGCGACCTCACCCGCGAGGAGTTCCTCCGCCATGCCTGGGCTTGGACCGAGGAGCACGGAGGCATCATCCTCAAGCAGCTGCGCAAGTTGGGTGCCTCGTGCGACTGGGATCGCACGGCTTTCACCATGGACGAGAAGCGCAGCGAGAGTGTCCTCAAGGTCTTCGTTGACCTCTACCGCAAGGGACTCATCTACCGCGGCCTCCGCATGGTGAACTGGGACCCCAAGGCACAGACTGTGCTCTCCACCGAGGAGGTCATCTACCGCGAGGAGAAGAGCCACCTCTACTACCTGCGCTACTACGTGGCCGATGCCGACACCAACCCCGTACAGCCTACCGGCCATGAGGGCGAAGTGCTCCATCAGGATGCTGACGGACGCTACTACGCCGTGGTGGCTACCACCCGTCCGGAGACCATCATGGGCGATACGGCCATGTGCATCAACCCCAAGGACCCCAAGAACCAGTGGCTGCGTGGCCACAAGGTCGTGGTGCCTCTGGTGGGACGCGTCATTCCCGTCATCGAAGACCGCTATGTGGATGTGGAGTTCGGTACGGGCTGTCTGAAGGTCACTCCCGCCCACGATGTCAACGACTACGCCCTGGGCAAGACGCACAACCTGGAGACCATCGACATCTTCAACCCCGATGGTACCCTCTCCGAAGCTGCCGGCCTCTACGTAGGCATGGACCGCATGGAGGTGCGCCGTCAGATTGTCATCGACCTGCAGCAGGCTGCACTCATGGAGAAGGTAGAGAACTACGACAACAAGGTGGGCTACTCTGAGCGCAATCAGGACACCGCCGTAGAGCCTCGCCTCTGCAAGCAGTGGTTCCTCTCCATGCAGCACTTTGCCGACATCGCCCTGCCGCCGGTGCTCGAGGGCAAGCTCAAGTTCTATCCTACCAAGTACGTCACCACCTACCGCAACTGGCTGGAGAATATCCAGGACTGGTGCATCTCGCGACAGCTGTGGTGGGGACACCGCATTCCCGCCTACTTCCTGCCCACGCCCGAAGGCGAGGAGGAGAAGTTTGTCGTGGCCCTTACTCTGGAAGAGGCGCTCGAAGAGGCGCACAAGCTGCCCGGCTATGAGCAGATCACGGCCGACCAGCTCACGCACGACGAAGATGCCCTCGACACCTGGTTCTCCTCTTGGCTCTGGCCCATCTCGCTGTTCGACGGCATCAACAACCCCGGCAACGAGGAGATCAACTACTACTATCCCACGAGCGACCTGGTGACCGGTCCCGACATCATCTTCTTCTGGGTGGCCCGCATGATCATGGCCGGCGAGGAGTATCTGAAGGACGTGCCTTTCCGTAGCGTCTACTTCACCGGCATCGTGCGCGACAAGCTGGGCCGCAAGATGTCCAAGTCGCTGGGCAACTCGCCCGACCCGCTGGAGCTCATCGACAAGTACGGAGCCGACGGCGTGCGCATGGGCATGATGCTTTCGGCTCCTGCCGGCAACGACATCCTCTTCGACGATGCCCTCTGCGAGCAGGGACGCAACTTCTGCAACAAGATATGGAATGCCTTCCGCCTCGTCAAGGGTTGGGAGGTGAGCGACGAGGCTGCCGTGCCCGAAGCAGCCGCACTGGCCATGCGTTGGTTCGAGGCCAAGCAGAGCGCCGTGGCTGCCGAGGTGGCCGACCTCTTCGGCAAGTACCGCCTCAGCGAGGCGTTGATGGCAGTGTATAAGCTCTTCTGGGACGAGTTCTCGGCCTGGTATCTGGAGATGGTGAAGCCCGCCTTCGGCCAGCCCATCAGCCGTCCTGTCTATGATGCCACCATCGGATTCTTCGACAGCCTGCTCCACCTGCTCCATCCCTTCATGCCCTTCATCACCGAAGAGCTGTGGCAGAACATCACCGAGCGTAGCGAGGGCGAGAGCCTGATGGTCAGCCCCATGGCTGCACAGGGTGCTGCCGACGAACCCCTACTAGCCTCAATCGATCATCTCAATAAACTTATTAAAAACATCCGCAGCATCCGTCTGCAGAAGAACATCTCCCAGAAGAACACGCTCGAACTACAGATGGTGGGTGTCAATCCCGTAGAGGCCTTCCAGGCCGTCATCACGAAGATGTGCAACCTCTCTGCCATCACCTCCGTCGAGGCCAAGGCCGATGGGGCAGCCTCCTTCCTGATAGGCACTACCGAATATGCCGTACCCCTGGGCAACCTCATTGATGTGGAGGCCGAGATAGCCCGCATGGAGGCCGAGCTGAAGCACAAGCAAGGCTTCCTGCAAGGCGTGCTCAAGAAGCTCAGCAACGAGAAGTTCGTCAACAACGCTCCCGCTGCCGTCATCGAGCTGGAGCGCAAGAAGCAGGCCGATGCCGAGAGCATCATCAAGTCGCTGCAGGAGAGTATCGCGAGTCTGAGAAATAAATAAGGAGGAAGCTCATTAAGGAGTTAAGGAGATAAAGGAGATCTTATTTGGGGGAGTTAAGGAGTTAAAGGAGTTATCACTTCGCTTCGCTCCGTTAGGAGTTAAAGCCGATACTTTTTCTTTAGGAATTAAAGTAGTTAAAGGAGTTACCGGCCCTTGCGGGCCTCAGGAGTTAAAGCCGATACTTCTTCTATTGACTTAGCCCGCCTTGGCGGGCGATAACTCCTAACGGAGCGAAGCGAAGTGATAACTCCTTTACCTCCTTAACTCCTAAAAAAGTACCTCCCTTTAACTCCTATTATTACATAATCATGAAAAAATTTTTGAAAGGAGTGCGCTTCACTCCCAAGAACTATTCCGACGAAGTGGAAGACCGCATCCAGCAACTCAAGCGTGAAGGGATGCGCCTCCCGCAGCGTCACCTGCTCCGCACCGAAGAGCAGTTAGCCGGCATTCGCGAGAGTGCCAAGATCAATACGGCCCTGCTCGACTGCATTGCCGAGCACATCCACGAAGGCATGTCCACGGCCGAGATAGACCACTTGGTCTATGCCTTCACCACCGACCACGGAGCCATACCGGCCCCTTTCCTCTACGAGGGATTCCCCAAGAGCGTCTGCACCAGCATCAACGACGTGGTGTGTCACGGCATACCTAGCCCCACGGAGTTCCTCCGCAGCGGCGACATCGTCAATGTGGATGTATCGACCATCTACAAAGGCTACTTCTCCGATGCGTCGCGCATGTTCCTCATCGGCGAAGTCTCTCCCGAGATGCGTAGGCTGGTGGAGGTCACCCGCGAGTGCCGCGACATCGGTGTGCAGATGGCTCAACCCTGGACCCGTCTGGGCGACATCGGGGCCGCCATTCAAGAACATGCCGAGAAGAACGGATACAGCGTGGTGCGCGACCTCTGCGGACATGGGGTGGGCATCAAGTTTCATGAAGAGCCCGATGTGGAGCACTTCGGCAAGCGGGGCACGGGCATGATGATTGTGCCCGGCATGACCTTCACCATCGAGCCGATGATCAACATGGGCCGTTACGATGTCTTCATCGACGAGGCCGACGGATGGACCGTCTGCACCGAAGATGGCCTGCCATCGGCGCAGTGGGAGAGCATGATTCTGATTACCGAGACGGGCAACGAAGTCCTGACCTGCTGATGGAGGTGTGGATTTATGCCATAGGAGGAGTGGCCGTCGGTGTCCTGATGGGCTACCTCTGGACGGCCCGCAGGCTGGCTGCACTCAAGGCCACCTCGGTGGCGCAGCAAGAGGCGGCCCTCCAACGCGAGGCGATGCTCCGCCGGCAGGCCGACGACGAACTGGCCCGCGAACGGCAACACGCCACCGAACGCCTGCAGGCCCAGCAGAGGGCCTATGAGGAGCGGCTGGTGGCCGACAGGCAGCAGTGGGAGGCCCGCCTGACGCAGCAGCGCGAAGAGGCCGAGGCGATGCACAAGCGGCTGACCCTGGAGTTCGAGAACCTCAGCCACCGGGTGCTCAAGGAGCGCTCGGAGGAGTTCACCAAGCTCCATGTCGAACAGCTTGGCACGTTGCTCCGTCCGCTGGACGAGAAGATCAAGGAGTTTCGCGAGAAGGTGGAGCAGACCTACAGCAACGAAGCCCGCGAGCGCTTCTCGCTGGGCGAGCGCATCCGCGAATTGGTGGCGCTCAACAACCGCCTCAGCCAGGAGGCCGACAACCTGACGCGCGCCCTCAAGGGCGACTCCAAGATGCAGGGCGACTGGGGGGAGATGATTCTGGAACGCCTCCTGCAAGCCTCCGGGCTGATAGAGGGCCAGCACTACTTCCGGCAGGAGTTCCTCAAGGACGAGGAGACCGGTCGGGTGCTGCAGAACGAAGAGAGCGGCCAGCGTATGCAGCCCGATGTCATTATCCGCTATCACGCCAATCGCGACATGATCATCGA
>CAMGAL010000019.1 GCA_946007445.1 uncultured Mediterranea sp. | reverse complement strand
CACCTCGTCGCAGGTGAAGCGCATCAATGCCATCATGCAGACCTGCGGATTCTACGACGAGGCGGGCGAGTTCTCTTTCCTCGTAGGGCTGCCCGGCAAGAGCGGCGTAGGCGGAGGCATTGCCGCCGTCTGTCCCTCGCGCTACTCCATCGCCGTATGGAGTCCGCGGCTCAACCCGAAGGGCAACAGCGTGATGGGCATGAAGGCCCTGGAGCTCTTCACCACCGAAACCAGCGAATCCATCTTCTGAGTCCATCGGCCGCTTGCATTCGAACCAATAATAGCATCATTTGTTGCTTCGGACAAACCAAATGTCAGATGATCCTGAGATTCCCTGCCAGGGCCGAATAGTTGAGCCCGATGCTTGGAAATCCAGAGAGAAACCCCTATTTTTGCATCGACTAAGCAAGTAATACCGAAGAGATATGAAGACCTACACCCATGTATTCGACCTTGGCGACCTGAAGCAGGCGCTGGCCGAAGCGTTTGAAATCAAGCAAGACCGTTATAAATATGAAGCCTTGGGCCGTCACAAGACCTGCCTGCTCATCTTCTTCAACAACAGCCTGCGCACACGTCTGAGCACACAGAAGGCGGCCCGCAACCTGGGCATGGACGTCATCGTGCTGGACGTCAACCAAGGAGCCTGGAAGCTGGAGACGGAGCGGGGTGTCGTGATGGATGGCGACAAGAGCGAGCACCTGCTGGAGGCTATCCCCGTGATGGCCAGCTATTGCGACCTGATTGGCGTGCGCAGCTTTGCCCGCTTCGAGAGCCGCGAAGATGACTATACCGAAAAGATTCTCCAACAGTTTATCCAATACTCCGGCAAGCCGGTCTTCTCCATGGAGGCGGCTACCGGTCATCCGCTTCCGGCCTTTGCCGACCTGATTACCATCGAGGAGTACAAGCGCACGCCGCGCCCCAAGGTGGTGCTGACCTGGGCTCCCCACCCTCGCGCCCTGCCTCAGGCCGTGCCCAACTCGTTTGCCGACTTCATGAACGAGGCCGACGTGGAGTTTGTCATCACCCATCCCGAGGGCTATGAGCTGGACCCCAAGTTCGTGCGCGGTGCACGGGTGGAATATGACCAGCGCAAAGCATTCGAAGGGGCCGACTTCATCTATGCCAAGAACTGGGCTTGTCCGGGCGTGACGTTGCCCGAACGCTATGGCGAGGTGCTGAGCAAGGACATGAGTTGGACGGTGGACAGCGAACACATGGCGTGGACAAACAATGCCTTCTTCATGCACTGCCTGCCCGTGCGCCGCAACATGATTGTGTCCGACGATGTCATCGAGGCTCCCACCTCGCTGGTGATTCCCGAGGCGGCCAATCGCGAAATATCGGCCACCGTCGTGCTGAAGCGGATGTTGCAGAGTCTCTGAATCAGGAGGGGCGGGTCTGCCCCTCTCCCTCTATCAACCACTTGTAGGTGGTCAGCTCCTCCAAGGCCATGGGGCCGCGGGCATGGAGCTTCTGCGTGCTGATGCCTATCTCTGCACCGAGGCCGAACTGGGCTCCGTCGGTGAAGGAGGTAGGCGCGTTGTGGTAGATGCAGGCGGCATCCACCCGGCGGGCGAAGCGGGCAGCGGTGTCGGCATTGTCGGTGACGATGCACTCGCTGTGGTGAGAGCCGTAGCGGGCTATGTGGTCGATGGCCTCGTCGGCAGAGCCTACACACTTGATGGCCATCTTGTAGTCGAGAAACTCCGTGCCGTAGCTCTCGGGCGTGGAGGGCTGCAGCAGGGCGTCGGGATAGTGGCCTTGCAGGGCCCGGAGAGCCTCCTCGTCGGCATAGATGAGGACCTGATGGGCAGCCAGGCCTTGGCAAAGCTGCGGCAGGTCGGCCAGACGGTCGCGGTGAATGAGCAGGCAGTCGAGGGCATTGCAGACGCTGACGCGGCGCGTCTTGGCATTCTCGATGATGGCGGCTCCCCAATCGATGCGCCCTTCGCGGTCGAAGTAGGTGTGGCAGATGCCGGCTCCGGTCTCAATGACGGGGATGGTGGCATTCTGGCGGACAAAATCTATCAACCCCCTGCCGCCGCGGGGAATCAGCAGGTCCACATAGCCTCGGGCGTGGAGCAGGGCGTGGGCGGCTTCGTGGTCGGAAGGCAGGAGGGTGACGGCATCGGGATTAATCCCGTTGCGCTGCAGCACTTCGCGGATGAGCTGGATAATGGCCAGGTTGGAGTAGTGGGCGTCGCTTCCCCCCTTGAGAAGGCAGGCGTTGCCGCTCTTCAGACAGAGGGCCGACACATCGAAGCTGACGTTGGGACGCGCCTCGTAGATGATGCCTATCACGCCGAAGGGCACGCTGACCCTACGCAGGCGCAGGCCGTTGGGCAATACCTGCTGCTTGAGCACGCGACCCAACGGCGAGGGGAGCGAGGCCACATGGCGGGTGTCGGCGGCAATGGCTTGCAGGCGCGAGGCGGTGAGCTGCAGGCGGTCGTACTTGGGATTGTCGTGCGACATGCGGTCGAGGTCTTTGCGGTTCTCGGCCAGCAGGTGGTCGCTCTGGAGGGCTATCTGGTCGGCAATGTCGTTCAATACCTGGTTGATGCGGGCGTCGTCAGCCTCTTGCAGGTCGCGGCCTGCACGCCGCACGGAGGCAAATAGTTCGTTGTATTCCATCGTAGTTAATTCTGAGGATTTAGTTTTTCGCAATTTCCTGATAGAGTTGCCGGTAGCCAAGGAAAATCAGGACAACGGCAGCGATGCCCAGCGAGCGGAGGTCGAGGGAGCTGGTGGCTCCCTGGATGAGCATCTGGCGGAAGGCCTCGCGCAGTGCATCGAGCAGCAGGGGAAATCCGTCCAAGGCAATGAACAGCACCAGGGCCAGCGAGTAGCCGGTGAAGGTCCATAGCCGTGCCCAGAGCGGGGTGCGGTCGGGCAGGCGGCGCATGACGCGGCGGCAGAAGCTCTTGTTGGGCACTTCGGTGCGGTGTGTCGACAGGAATTGCGATATCAACAGTTCGTCTTTCTTATCCATCATAACCATTTTGTTTTAAGTAGGTTGCCAGATTCTCCTTGCCTCGGCGCAGGTGGCTCTTCACCGTGTTCTCGGGGCAGCCGGTGATGAGGGCTATCTTCTCGATGCTCTGGTCCTCCATGTAATAGAGGGTGAGGCATACGCGCTCCATCTCCTTGAGTTGCCGCAAGGCCCGGTAGAGGTCCATCTGCTGCCCCACGTCCTGCTGCTCGGTGGTGAGCATCGGGTTGCGCGAGGCGGCTTCGAGGTCGTCGGTCTCTTGTCGGCTGCGAAGATAGTCATAAAAAACATTATATGCAATACGGTAGAGCCAAGTGGAGAAACTGGAGAGGTTTCGGAACGAGGCCAGGCTGGTATATGCCTTGATAAATGTCTCTTGCGCCAGATCGTCGCTCAACGCAGCGTCGCCGCCCGTCTGGTGCAGGAAGAAACGCCTGACGGGCGACTGATACTTCCTGACCAGCTGGTCGAACGCGCGCTTGTTGTGCATCACCACGACTTGCGCCACCAGCGCTATGTCGTTCAGTTGGTTCATGCTTCCTCGGTGGGGGTAGGCAGGGAGTTGTTGCGGTGGTTGTCGTCACGATGCTTCCAGGGAGCCTGGCTCTGCTGGGTGAGGTAGTGGATGATGATCTGCCCGAAGCCGATGAACATGATCAGCAGGCCGACGCAGGCGAGGCCGAACTCATCGGTCAGCGCCCAGAGGAAGATGAAGAGTCCCACGCCCAGGCAGGCGTTCTTCACACCCTTGGCCAGGTTGCCGTCCACTTCGACCTGCTTGGCTCCCTTGGCCTGCTGCAGCATCTCGGCGGGCAGGGGCTGTCCGCTGGCCAAGGCCTGCTCCATCAGCCGATAGCGGTGCTGGCGGTTCTTGTAGCGGAAATAGAGGTAGAAGAGAATGACCAAGGCGGGAGCCAAAAAGACGCAAAGTATGGCAATGATGGCCACCTCCATCTCTTGGACGCTACGGCCGGGACGAAGATCCATCTTCGCCCTCGCACGGCGCGAAGAGGAGGCCTCCGCCTCGTCGAGGTAGGTGGTGATGCTCAGGGTGTCAGTCTGCTTGACACCCTGGATGGTGGTGTCGGAGAGTTCGATGACGCGTCGGGTGTGTCCGAGGCTGTCAAGTTCGGTCACGGTGCGGGTCTTGGCCTGAGTCAGGGGTCCGAAGGCCATCGCCAGCAGGAAGGCAAGGATGATTCGTTTCATATCGCTTGGTTGTTAGGAGTTATTGTTTTTTGGTTTTTCTTTGGGTGTTAGACGTAGCTTCTCCCTCGAAAAGTTGCAAAGTGACGATATTTTTTTGATATTTGCCCTAAAAATTTGGAGAAATATGCCGTTACCTGCCGATTTTTCTGCCGAAATAGGCCGATTGTTGGGGTCGGAAGAGGGGGAAACCCTGCTGCGTGTGCTGGCCGAGAGCCGGCCTCCTGTCAGCGTCCGGCTCAACGCAGCGCGACCGGAGGCCTGTCCCGAGTGGGCTGAGCTGCCGGCTGTGCCTTGGTGTGCCTCGGGCCGATACCTGCCCGAGCGACCCTCGTTCACGTTCGACCCCCGACTACATGCCGGAGCCTACTACGTGCAGGAGGCCTCGTCCATGTTCATCGAGCAGGTCGTGCGGCAGCATGTGGAAGAGCGTCCCATCGTGGCTCTCGACCTCTGTGCCGCGCCGGGCGGCAAGTCCACCCTGCTCCGCTCGCTGCTGCCCGAGGGGTCGCTGCTGGTGGCCAATGAGATTGTACGCACGCGGGCGCAAATCCTGGCCGAGAACCTCACCAAGTGGGGAGACCCCGATGTGGTGGTGACGAGCAACGCACCGGCCGACTATACGCCGCTGGGGGCCCTCTTCGACCTGATACTCACCCACGTACCCTGCTCGGGCGAGGGAATGTTTCGCAAAGACCCCGCCTCGGTAGAGGAGTGGAGCCTGAGTGCTGTGGAGCAATGCCGCCTGCGGCAGCGCACCATCCTGCAGGACATCTGGCCCTGTCTGAAGCCCGGCGGCCTGCTCATCTACAGCACCTGCACCTACAACCTGCAGGAGGACGAGGAGAATGTGCGCTGGATGGCCGAGGAGTGGGGAGCCGAGATACTGCCCATCCAGACGGAGGCCGGGTGGCACATCACGGGCAACCTGCTGCCCGATGGGGCCGGGTTCCCCGTCTATCGCTTCCTGCCTCACCGCACGCAGGGCGAAGGCTTCTTCCTGGCGCTGCTGCGCAAGCCTGCCGATGCCTCGGAGGGGAACCGCCGCCTCAAGCCCGGCAAGAAGTCGGCTGCCGTTAAGCCGCTCTGGAGCAAGGCGCAAGAGGCTGTCGTGAGTGGGTGGCTTCAGACGCCTCAACGCTACCGGCTGTTGCCTCTGGGCTCGCTCATCACCGCCGTCCCCGCCCAGCACGCTGACCTTTGTCGCCTGCTCGTGGAGCGGCTCCATGTGCTGCAGGCCGGTGTGGCGCTCGCCGAACCGAAGGGGAAAGACCTGGTGCCTTGTCACGCTTTGTCGCTCAGCACGGCCCTTTGTCCGGATGCTTTCCCGCGGGTGGAGCTGGGCTACGAGCAGGCCATCTCCTACCTGCGTCGCGAGGCCGTTGTTTTTTCCTCGGGAGAGCCGAAGGGATACCTCCTGGTGACCTACCGCTCGCTGCCTTTGGGGTTTGTCAAGAATCTGGGCAACCGTGCCAACAACCTCTACCCCAACGAGTGGCGCATCCGCTCGCTCAAATAGGAAAATGCGAAGAGCAGAGGCAACTCTTTGCTATTCTCAAATCTTTTTTGTTCCTTTGCAGCCTCATTCACGAAACTAAAAGTAGATACATTATTATATAATATGGACGAATTCAGAAAATACGCAACCAAACATCTGGGCATCAACAGCCTGGTGCTGGACGATGTCATCAAGTCGCAAAACGGCTACCTCAACCCCTACATCCTGGAGGAGCGCCAGCTCAACGTGACGCAACTGGACGTCTTCTCGCGCCTGATGATGGACCGCATCATCTTCCTCGGCACCCAGATTGACGACTACACCGCCAATACCCTGCAGGCCCAGCTGCTCTACCTCGACTCGGTAGACCCCGGCAAGGACATCTCCATCTATATCAACTCGCCCGGCGGGTCGGTCTATGCCGGCCTGGGCATCTACGACACCATGCAGTTCATCAGCAGCGATGTGGCTACCATCTGCACAGGCATGGCCGCCTCGATGGCTGCCGTCTTGCTGGTGGCAGGAGCCGAAGGCAAGCGCGCGGCGCTGAAGCACTCGCGCGTGATGATTCACCAGCCTATGGGCGGCGCCCAGGGACAGGCTTCGGACATCGAAATCACCGCACGCGAAATCCAGAAGCTGAAGAAGGAGCTCTACACTATCATTGCCGACCACTCGCACACCCCCTTCGACAAGGTGTGGGCCGACTCCGACCGCGACTACTGGATGACCGCCGAAGAGGCCAAGGCCTACGGCATGGTGGACGAAGTGATGATGAAGAAATAGGTGGAGGAGACGGACGTATATGGCGAAGAAAACGATATTGACATGCGCCTTCTGCGGGCGCCCGGAGAGTGAGGCAGGACCGCTGATCAGAGGCGTGGACGGGTACATCTGTGCCGACTGCGCCGAACAGGCCAACAAGATATTCAACGAGATGTACGGCGGCCTCAAGTCCCAAAGCAACGAGGTGGATTTCGACCTCAAGTCGCTGCCCACGCCGGTGGAAATCAAGAAGTTCCTCGACGACTATGTCATCGGGCAGGACGACGCGAAGCGCTACCTCTCCGTAGCGGTGTACAACCACTACAAGCGACTCATCCAGGTGGGGAACAACGATGAGGTGGAGATTGAGAAGTCCAACATCATCATGGTGGGCAGCACGGGCACGGGCAAGACCCTCATGGCCCGCACCATCGCCAAGCTGCTGAAGGTGCCCTTCACCATTGTCGATGCCACCGTGCTGACCGAGGCCGGCTATGTGGGCGAAGATATCGAAAGCATCCTGACCCGCCTGCTACAGGTGTCGGACTACAACGTGCCCAAGGCCGAGCAGGGCATCGTCTTCATCGACGAAATCGACAAGATAGCGCGCAAGGGCGACAATCCCTCCATCACGCGCGACGTGAGCGGCGAGGGTGTGCAGCAGGGCTTACTTAAGCTGCTCGAAGGCTCGGTGGTCAACGTACCGCCCCAGGGTGGGCGCAAGCATCCCGACCAGAAGATGATTCCCGTCAATACGAAGAACATCCTCTTCATCTGTGGCGGTGCCTTCGACGGCATCGAGAAGAAGATAGCCCAGCGTCTCAATACCCATGTGGTGGGCTACAGCGCCTCGCGCAACACGGCCACCATCGACAAGGGCAACCTGATGCAGTACATCTCGCCCCAGGACCTGAAGTCCTTCGGCCTGATACCCGAAATCATCGGTCGCTTGCCGGTGCTCACCTACCTCAATCCGCTCGACCGCCACGCCTTGCGGGCCATCCTCACCGAGCCGAAGAACTCCATCATCCGACAGTATGTGAAGCTCTTCCAGATGGACAAGGTGAAGCTGGAGTTCCAGCCCGAAGTGCTTGACTACATCGTGGACAAGGCCATCGAGTTCAAGCTCGGCGCCCGCGGCCTGCGCTCCATCGTGGAGGCCATCATGATGGATGCCATGTTCGAGATTCCCTCCACGCACCCCAAGCACTTCAGTGTGACGCTCGACTACGCCCGCCAGCAGCTGGAGAAGGCCAACATGGCCCGCTTGCAGAGCGTCTGAGAAGGGAGAAAAGGGACCTTATGCATCTTTTTTAGGGTTGACTGAAAAAATATCTGGGAAAATCGCTTGATATTTTGAAACTTGTTTCTAACTTTGTTTTTGCCGTCGCTAAAAACGGCGACAGTTTAGTCGAATTTCTATAAAAAGAGCAAAAAGATATGACAGGGAAGATCAATTTAGCAGAGCATCTGAAGAACTATTTCGGCTTCGACAAGTTCAAAGGGAATCAAGAGGCAATCATCCAAAACCTCATGGCTGGCAACGACACCTTTGTGCTGATGCCCACCGGAGGTGGCAAGTCATTGTGCTACCAGCTCCCCTCCCTGCTGATGGAGGGAACGGCCATTGTCATCTCTCCCCTCATTGCTCTGATGAAGAACCAGGTGGATGCCATGCGCAACTTCAGCGAAGAGGACGGCGTGGCCCACTTCATCAACTCGTCGCTCAACAAGAGTGCCATCGACCAGGTGAAGTCCGACATCGTGGCCGGCAAGACCAAGCTGCTCTATGTCGCCCCCGAGTCGCTGACCAAGGAAGAGAACGTGGAGTTCCTCAAGACGGTGAAGATTTCGTTCTATGCCGTCGACGAGGCCCATTGCATCTCGGAGTGGGGTCATGACTTCCGCCCTGAGTATCGCCGCATACGTCCCATTATCAACGAGATAGGCACCGCACCCGTCATTGCCCTCACGGCTACGGCCACTCCCAAGGTCCAGCACGACATCCAGAAGAACCTGGGTATGGTGGAGGCCAAGGTCTTCAAGTCGTCGTTCAACCGACCCAACCTCTACTATGAAGTTCGCCCCAAGACGAACAATGTGGACAAGGACATCATCAAGTTCATCAAGAACAATCCGGAGAAGTCGGGCATCATCTATTGCCTCAGCCGCAAGAAGGTGGAGGAGCTGGCCGAAATTCTGCAAGCCAACGGCATCAATGCCCGCCCCTATCACGCAGGCATGGACTCGGCCACCCGCACGCAGAATCAGGACGACTTTCTGATGGAGAAGATAGATGTCATCGTGGCCACCATCGCCTTCGGCATGGGCATCGACAAGCCCGATGTGCGCTTCGTCATCCACTACGACATCCCCAAGAGCCTGGAGGGCTACTACCAGGAGACGGGACGAGCCGGACGCGACGGCGGCGAAGGACAGTGCATCACCTTCTATACCAACAAAGACCTGCAGAAGCTGGAGAAGTTCATGCAGGGCAAACCTGTGGCAGAACAGGAGATAGGCAAGCAGCTTCTGCTCGAAACCGCTGCGTATGCCGAATCCTCGGTATGTCGTCGCAAGACCCTGCTCCACTATTTCGGAGAAGAGTACACCGAAGACAACTGTGGAAATTGTGACAATTGCTTAAACCCAAGAAAACAAGTGGAAGCTCAAGATTTATTGTGCACCGTCATCGAAACTATTCTGGCGGTGAAAGAAAATTTCAAAGCGGACTATATCATAGACGTCATTCAGGGCAAGGAGACCTCCGAAGTACTGGCCCATCTGCACGAAGACCTCGAAATCTTCGGCTCGGGCATGGGCGAGGAGGAGCGCACCTGGAATGCCGTCATCCGGCAGGCCCTCATAGCCGGATACCTCAGCAAGGATGTGGAGAACTACGGATTGCTGAAGGTCACCGACGAGGGACGCAAGTTCCTCAAGCATCCGGAATCGTTCAAGATTACCGAAGACATCGACTTCGATGAGGTGGAAGAAGAGGCTCCCATGCGCGGAGGCGGCTCCTGTGCCGTCGACCCGGCCCTCTACACCATGCTCAAGGACTTGCGCAAGAAGCTCTCCAAGCAGTTGGAGGTGCCCCCCTACGTCATCTTCCAAGACCCCTCGCTGGAGGCAATGGCTACCATCTACCCCGTCACGCTCGAAGAGCTGCAGAACATCCCCGGGGTGGGAGCCGGCAAGGCCAAGCGCTATGGCGAAGAGTTCTGCAAACTCATCAAGCGCCATTGCGAGGAGAATGAGATAGAACGTCCTGAAGACCTGCGCGTGCGCACCGTGGCCAACAAGTCGAAGATGAAGGTGGCCATCATCCAGGCCATCGACCGCAAGGTGGCACTCGACGACATTGCCAACTCCAAGGGCATCGAGTTCGATGAACTGCTCGACGAGATTGAGGCCATTGTCTACTCGGGTACCAAGCTCAACATCGACTACTTTCTGGAGGACATCATGGACGAAGACCACTTGCTCGACATCTACGACTACTTCAAGGAGTCTACGACCGACGATATTGATGACGCCCTCGATGAACTGGGCGACGAGTACACCGAAGAGGAGGTACGCCTCGTCCGCATCAAGTTCATCTCTGAAATGGCGAACTGAGTTTTCAGCTACGAGCTACAAGCTACGAGTTATAATGAGTATCTTACTTGTCACTAGTAGCTTGTAGCTCGTAGCTAAAAAAAACTCCCGAGACTTTCGCAATTCCAAGAAAAGCCGTATATTTGCACGCAATAAAGATTAAAGCATATCCTATATGTCATTTATTGCAGATAAAATTGTCATGGACGGGTTGACATACGACGACGTATTGTTGATTCCCGCTTATTCTGAAGTATTGCCCAAAACTGTCGAGCTCTCGACAAAGTTCTCCAAAAACATTGAGTTGAAAATCCCGTTTGTCACGGCCGCCATGGATACGGTGACCGAGGCCAAGATGGCTATTGCCATTGCCCGCGAGGGAGGTATCGGTGTGATTCACAAGAACATGTCGATTGAAGAGCAGGCCCGTCAGGTGGCCATCGTGAAGCGTGCCGAAAACGGCATGATCTACGACCCCGTCACCATCAAGCGTGGCTCGACGGTCAAAGATGCTCTCGACTTGATGGCCGAATACAAGATTGGTGGCATACCTGTAGTGGACGATGAACGCAACCTGGTAGGCATCGTGACCAACCGCGACCTTCGCTTTGAGAAGGATATGGAGAAGCGCATCGACGAGGTGATGACCAAAGAGAACATCATCACCACCATGCAGGGCACGGATATGGAGACAGCTACGCAAATCCTGCAAGAGAACAAGATTGAGAAACTGCCCGTTGTCGACAAAGCCGGCAAGCTGGTGGGACTCATCACCTATAAAGACATCACGAAGGCCAAGGACAAGCCCATGGCCTGCAAGGACGAGAAGGGCCGTCTGCGTGTAGCGGCCGGTGTGGGCGTCACAGCCGACACCCTGGAGCGTATGCAGGCCCTGGTCGATGCCGGTGCCGACGCCATTGTCATCGACACAGCGCATGGTCACTCCAAGTTCGTCATCGAGAAGCTGAAAGAGGCCAAAGCCCGTTTCCCCCACATTGACATCGTGGTGGGCAACATCGCTACCGGCGAAGCCGCCAAGGCTTTGGTAGAGGCTGGTGCCGATGCCGTGAAGGTCGGTATTGGCCCGGGCTCCATCTGCACCACACGCGTAGTGGCCGGTGTGGGTGTACCCCAGTTGTCGGCCGTCTACGACGTAGCCAAGGCACTGAAGGGCACCGGTGTGCCCCTGATTGCCGACGGTGGCCTGCGCTATTCGGGCGACGTGGTCAAGGCCTTGGCAGCAGGAGGATATTGCGTGATGATTGGCTCACTCGTGGCCGGCACGGAGGAGGCTCCGGGCGACACCATCATCTTCAACGGCCGTAAGTTCAAGTCCTATCGCGGCATGGGCTCGCTGGAAGCCATGGAGAACGGTTCGAAAGACCGCTATTTCCAGAGTGGCACCAGTGATGTCAAGAAGTTGGTGCCCGAAGGCATTGCCGCCCGTGTACCCTACAAGGGAACGCTCTACGAGGTCATCTACCAGTTGGTAGGCGGCTTGCGTGCCGGCATGGGCTATTGCGGAGCTGCCAACATCGAGAAGCTGCACGACGCCAAGTTCACCCGCATCACCAATGCCGGTGTGCTGGAGAGCCACCCGCACGATGTGGCCATCACCAGCGAGGCACCCAACTACAGCCGCCCGGAATAAAATAAGAAGAGACCCATCAACGTGGTAAACCGGATGTGGAACCATACACGATACATGCAAGGAGTGTGGCTTTTGGCCATGCTCCTTGGCTTTTCTTCCTCGTTGTTGGCCCATGACCACCGCAAGGAGAGCGGGCGCGAAGCTCTGTGGCGCCAGCAGGAGATAGCCGCTTCCCGCTTGGAACGGCTGGACACCCTGTGGTCCTTTCGGGCGGCAGTCGATTCCTGCCGGCGAGCCTGGTTGCGTCAGGCCGTGGCCGACAGCTCCCGTCTGGAGCAGGCTGCCCTCGCCGCCTACCAGCGTCTGGTCCAGAGCGGACAAGGTATGCGTTGCCGCGTCAGTGAAATCTATCGCCACCTGCCTCAGACCATCACCGCACGCGCCCTGCAACGTGCTGAGTCGCAGATGGATTCCATCTACCAGGCCCTGCAGCAGGGAGCCGATTTCCAAACACTGATGACCCGACATTCCGACTGCCCCGGCACCCGCTGGGTGGAGCCTCTGCAGATGCCTGCCGAGTGGGAGGAGGTGGTCTTCACTCTCCCTGCTGGCAGCTGTTCGAAGCCCTTCTTCACACCGCAGGGGTTGCACATTGTCCGGGTGTGGGCACACGATTCTCTCCCATCCTACGAGCAGATGCGTCCCCGACTCATGGAGTCCTTAGGTCCTCAGTCGTGGCAGGCAGCCACTGCAGCCTCGGCGGATGACATCAAGCGGCGCTACGACTATCGGCCGGACAAAGCCGGCATTGACGAACTGCTCCGCACCGGTCGCACCCGCCGTCGCCTCTTCACCCTGGACGGGCGCGACTACAGCGGCGAGGAGTTTGCCCGCTTTGCCCAAGCCCATCCGGCCCGTGTGCGCAGGCAGTGGAACGACTTTGTGCTCCGTACGTTACTGGCTTGTGAAGAGAGACACATCGACCGGAGCCATCCTGAACTCAGTCAGCGGCTCTCTGCCTGGAGCGACTCCCTCCTGTGGCAGGTGGCTGCCCATCGCCATTGGGGCGAAGCCGCCCTCAGCGACACCCTAGGCATGAGCGCCTTTTTTAATAGCCACCGTTCGCAGTTCCATTGGGCGGAGCCTCGCTATCGGGGTATGGTGCTCCAGTGTGTCAACAAGCGGGTGGCCAAGCGTGCCCGCAAGTTGCTCAAAGCACTGCCCGAGTCGGAGTGGCAAGAGGCAGTCCGCTTGATGCTCAATGGCGGAGATCAGCCTCAGGTACAAGCCCGGCAGCATCTCTTTGACCGTGGAGACCATCCGTGGGTAGACCACATCGTCTTCAAGGAGGAAGCTCCCGAACCGGATGTCGCTTTCCCTGTAGTCATCTGCGTGGGGCGCAAGCTGAAAGGTCCTGAGCAATGGAGAGATGCCGGTCCCGAACTCCGTACAGCCTATCGGGATTTCCTCCGGAAGGAATGGCGAGAGGCTCATAAGGTTGAAATTAACCAAGAGGATTTAAAAACCGTTAATACACAAGGTAACAACTGATTATTATTGCTATCTTCGTGCCCTTGAAACAAGTTAATTAGCTGACAAGCATGAAAAGATATCTGAAAACAAAGTGGGTCTTCTCCCTGATGATTGCCCTCTGCATGGCATCCTCGGTGTGGGCACAAGACAATGTGATAGACGAAGTGGTGTGGGGCGTAGGTGACGAAGCCATCTGGAAGTCGGAAGTCGAAGAGGCCCGACTGAATGCCCAGTCGCAGAATCGCCGTTTCGATGCCGACCCCTATTGTGTCATTCCCGAAGAGCTGGCTGTGCAGAAGCTCTTTCTCCACCAGGCCGAGCTGGACAGTATCGAGGTGTCGGAGAGTGAGGTCATCCAGCAGGTAGACCGCTACACCAACAACCTCATCTCACAGATTCGGACGCGTGAGAAGGACGAGGAGTACTTCAACAAGACATATCGCCAGATTCGCGAGAGCCTGCGCGACAATGCCCGTGAAGGCTTGAAGGTGCAGAAGATGCAGCAGAAGCTGGTGGGTGAGGTGAAGGTAACCCCTGCCGAGGTGCGCCGATACTTCAAGGACTTGCCTCAAGACAGCATCCCCTACATCCCCACGCAGGTGGAGGTGCAGATTATCACCCAGCAGCCCCGCATCCCGCTGGAAGAGATTGAAGATGTCAAGGCCCGCCTGCGCGACTTCACCGAGCGTGTCAACAACGGCGAGAGCTTCTCCATGCTGGCCCGTATGTATAGCGAAGACCGAGGCTCGGCCGTCAATGGAGGTGAGACAGACTTCATGGGACGCGGATACATGGACCCCGCCTTTGCCAATGTGGCCTTCAACCTGCAAGACCCGAAGAAGGTATCCAAGATTGTGGAGTCGGAATACGGATTCCTCCTCATCCAACACATCGAGCGCCACGTCCGACCCTACCAACAGCGCCACAACCTGCGCAC
>CAMGAL010000018.1 GCA_946007445.1 uncultured Mediterranea sp. | reverse complement strand
GCGGTCGCTGTCTTCGCCGATGAGGAGGCTCTGTAGGGGGGGGAAGGATCGCTCGTCTACCGGGGGGTGGCGGTAGTACTCCTCAATCTCAATGGCACGGATGGCCCGCTTGGGGGTATCTACATCCGTGGTGTTGTGTAGCGTCTTGTAGGTGGCCAGCAGGCGAGTCAGTTCCTCCAGGGAGAGGGAAGCCAGCCGGGCCCGCAGTTCGGGATTCTCCGGCACTGGCAGCAGGCGATAGCCCTTGAGCACGGACTCCAGGTAGAGCCCCGTGCCTCCGCAGAGGATGGGCAGATGACCCCGCCGGCGGATATCCTCGTAGGCCAAGAGGAAGTCGCGCTGGTACTCGAACACATTGTATTTATAGCCGGGGTCGGCAATGTCTATCAAGTGGTAGGGCACGGGCTGTCCCTCCACCACATAGTCGGCCAGGTCCTTGCCAGTGCCCAGATCCATGCCCCGATAGATTTGCCGGGAGTCAGCACTGATAATCTCGGACCCCAAGCGATGGGCCAAGGCGGCAGCCAGTGCCGTCTTGCCCGATGCGGTGGGGCCTAAGATGGTCAGCAGGTCGTATGATGTCGTGCGGTCGCTCATCAGTAGGCGCGGATGGGGAAATCAAAATAGGTGTCGGGATATGGCTCGTCCTTCAGAGTGAAGTGCCACCACTCTTCGGCCAGGGGATTGAATCCGTGGCGCAACATGGCTTCGCGCAGCAACATCCGGTTGGCCATCTGTTCGGGGGTAACCCCTTCGTAGTCGGGATGGGAGAGACGACCGAAATAGTCGAAGTTGCCACCCATGTCCACCTCTTGGCCGGTGCTCATGTCAAACAGCGTGAGGTCTATCGTGGAGCCTCGGCTGTGTCCGGAGCGGGCACAGATGTAGCCTTGGTCGAAGAGGACGGACTTGTCCAGTTCGGGATAGAAGTAGGGCTTCATCAGGGTGTCGCTCACAGCCTCGGCCCAACGGATGAAGTGGTTCACCGCCCGCTGTGGACGGTAGGTATCGTAGATCTTCAGCCGGTAGCCTTTGGCCTTCAGTTCGTCGCTCACCTTCTTCAGTGCCTCGGCAGCTGGGCGTGTGGCGAGGGCAACGGGAGCCTCGTAGCCATCCACACGGGTGCCTACGAAGTTGAAGGAGGAGTGGTAGCGTATCTCCTGGATAATGTCGGGCACTACGTCGGCCAGCACCACAAAGTCGGCCGGCATCTGTTCGTCCGTGGCAGGTTTCGGGTCGGCCGACGAGCAGGCGGCGGCTCCGGCCAGCATCAGCAGCATGAGGCTGATGGGGAATAACATTTTTGTCATTGCTTGAGTGATTGTGGTTATAAATTAGACATTCAGTTTTTCTTTGATTCCTTTCAGTTCCATCTCCATCCGTACGCGCGGCCCTTCGGGGCAATTGACGACGCTCTCGCCTGTCCGGCTGCAGAGGCCTTGGATGATGGACATGCTGAGCGGGTCGGGCGATTGCTGGAAGGCGGACATCTGTCCCTGAGCCAGCAACAGCTCCAGGGTAAGTTGGCCCGTCTTCTCGGCATAGCGCAGGGTGAGGTCCAGACCCTGCTCCAAGGGAGTGATCTGCAATGCTTCCTCTGCCAGCAGTAGCAGTTGGTTCTGCGTCTCCAAAGGGAGGTAGTTTTTGCTCATGAAGGTCTCCAGCTCGGCATTGAGGGCATAGAGGTCGTAGTGAGCATTCTTGATGTGGGAATGGTAGTCGCGGATGCGGTTGATGAAGACGCGCGTGCGCTCCTCCTTCGGATGCTCGAATATCTGCTCGGGCGTACCTTGCTCATAGATGAGGCCTTGGTCCATGTAGAAGATGCGGCTGCTCACGTCGCGGGCAAAGCGCATCTCGTGGGTCACGATGGCCATGGTCATGCCCTGCTTGGCCAGTCCGCGGATGACACCCAGCACCTCGCTCACCATGGTGGGGTCGAGGGCTGAGGTAGGCTCGTCAAACAGGATGATTTCTGGATCCATGGCCAGACAGCGGGCTATGGCAATACGTTGCTTTTGTCCGCCGGAGAGCTGTGACGGCATGGCCTGTGCCTTCTCGGACAGACCCACCAGTTGCAGCAGTTCCATGCCCCGTCGTTCGGCCTCGGCACGGCTCTTGTGCAGCAGCTTGACGGGTGCCAGACAGAGGTTGTCCATGATGGAGAGGTGGCTGAAGAGGTTGAACGACTGAAACACCATGCCCATCTTCTGCCGGATGCGGCTGATGTCCGTACGGGGTGAGAGCAGGTCTTCGCCATCCACCAGGATGCGTCCGCCGGTGGGGCGTTCCAGTAGGTTGAGGCAGCGCAGGAAGGTACTTTTGCCGGTGCCCGAGGGGCCGATAATGGAGATGACCTCTCCCTTCTCGATGGTGGCGTTGACATCCTTGAGCACGGCCAAGCCACCGTATGTCTTCTGTAAATGTTCTATGGTAATCATGGATAGTAGTCAATTAGCGTTTGGAACGGATGGTCAGGTCGAGCAACTTGCCCAGCAGCCAGGCGGCCAGGAAATAGATGGCGGCCACAAACAGCAAGGGGAAGAAGGCGTCGAACGTGCGGGCACGGATGATGTCGGATGCCTTGGTGAGATCCACCACGGCAATGTAGCCCACGATGGAGGTGGTCTTGAGTAGCGAAATCAGTTCGCCCTTGTAGACAGGCATCGCACTGCGGGTGGCTTGCGGCAGAATGATGTAGAGGAAGGTCTGCAGGCGGGTGAAGCCCAAAGCTACCCCAGCCTCGCTCTGTCCGCGGTCAATGCCCTCGATGGCCGTGCGGAATATCTCGCCGGCATAGGCTCCGAGGTTCATTCCGAAGGTGATGATGGCCACGGCAATGCCGCTGGTGTTGAGGGGAGCCAGGATGACATAGAACATCAGCATCAGCAATACCAGCACGGGCATACCGCGCATGAAGTTGATGTAGACCATGGCGATGCGGGAGAGCAGCCGGTTGCGATGCATCCGCAGGAAGCAGACCAAGCCTCCCAGCAGCGTGCCCAGCAGGGCGGCGCAGAGGGTGATGAAGAGAGTAATTTTCAGTCCGTCGACTATCAACTGATAACGATTTTCGGCTATCAGGTTGTTGTGGAAGCTCTGCTTCAGTTCGTTCCACCACTGTCCGAAGCTGAAGGGTGGCTGGTTTTCGGAGCTTTCTCTTAGGACATACAGCGCGGTGTTGAGCAGGTGGTAGCAGTCGGAGAGGGCCATGGCTTTGCGCCGCTCGGGCGTGTCGGCCACAATGGCGGCCATGACGTCAATCTTACCACTTATCAAGGCGGCAGGGAGAGCGCCGAAGTTGATGTCGCTCACCTCCATGGGGCGTCCCAAGTGGGCGGCAAATCGACGCATCAGCTCCATCTCGAAGCCACAGTATTCACCATTCAGTACGAAGGTCCACGGCACACAGCCACCCATGCTGCCCACGCGCAGCGGTTTGCCCTCGGTGGGTAGGGGGATGTGGGGCATCTGCAGGTCGGGCTCTGCGGCAAAGTAGCGTTGCTTCATCGCCTGCAGGGTGCCGTCAGCTTCGATGGTGTGGAGGAACTGGTTGAATTGATCCCTCAGCTCCAGGTTTTCGGGATGAAAGGCAGCGACGATGTTTTCCACCATGACTGTGTCTCGTGATGAAACGATTTGCGGATGCTTCTTGATGGCTTCTTGGAACAAGGCATGCACGGCTATCACGCCATCGCATTTGCGCGTCAGCAAGGCCTGTACCAGGTCACTTGCATTTTCCATGCAGAGCCTCTCAATCTGCGGATATTGCTGTGACAGGAACTGCTCGTGGATGCTGCCCATCAGGCAACCTACGCTCTTCCCCTCCAGCTCGTCCAGGCTCTGGGGTAGTGCCTTGGGTTGATGACCTTTGCGCAGGACGAGGGCTACCGTGGGGACTTCCATGTATGGGTCGGAGAAGCGCACGGCCTTGGCCCGCTCTTCGGTCATCATGATGTTGTTGGCAATTACATCGATGTTGCCGGTGCTCAGTGCCGGAATCAGGCTGCCAAAGTTCATGGTGACAAACTTCACCGGACGACCCAGGTAGGCTGCAAAGCGGGTGGTCAGCTCGATGTCGAAGCCGACGGGACGGTTCTCCTTGGTGAACGAGAAAGGCATGCTCATGCAGGTGGTTCCCACACGCAGGGGCTTCTCTGTGGCAGGCAACTCTATCTGTGGCAGGTCGGACTGCCCGGGGGCATCTGTCATCCAACGCCGGTAGATGTCGTCAAAGATGCCATCGGCCTTTAGTCCGGCCAAGAACTCGTTGAACCGGTCGCAAAGTTCCTTGTCTTCCGGCCTGAAGCCTATTCCCAGATGGTCGGTGTTGCCTGCACCTTCTACCACTTCCAGTTCAGGATGATCTTTGAGCATGGCAGCCGTCTCAAAAGAGGAGAGGAGTATGGCATCGCAGCTGCCGCTCTTGAGTGCCAGCAGCAGGTCGGACGCCATGTCAATGCGTAACAGTTCCGATTCAGGGAAGGCTTCTGCCGCATACTTTTCTTGCGAGGAACCTAACAGAACACCTAGTCGGCAGTGTGCCAGGTCGGGCAACCGCTCGGATTTCGGAGTAGATTGGCAGGCACCTGCCAATAAGCAAAGCAGCCCGACAAACAATGGATAAAAATGCAAACGTTTCATGGTATAAAAATGTGGAATGAGTGTTTAGGGTTACATGGGGAACAGCAGGTTGACGATGAGAATGTCTGCCGCTAAGATGATGAAGTTCATCGGCAAACCCACCCGCATGAAGTCGCCAAATCGGTAGCCGCCGGGGCCATAGACCAGCATGTGGGTAGGCGACCCAATGGGGGTGGCGAAGCTGGACGAGACAGCTATCATCAAGGCTACACAGAAGGTCAGTGGGTTGACGTTCATGCTCTGTGCACTCTCAAAGGCGATGGGGCAAAAGATGGCCGCCGCAGCGGCGTTGCTGATGAACTCGGTCAGGAAGGTACCTGCCACACAGAGGACTATCATCACAAGCAGGGGATTGCCGTTGCAGGTGGAGAGCAGGAAGTCGACCAGCCGGGAGGCAATGCCGGTCTGCTCGATGGCACTGCCCAGGCAGACGGAACCGGCAAGAATCATCAGTACGCGCCAGTCTATGGCACGTTGAGCCTGTTCGGGCGAGCAGCAACGGAAGATGAGCATGGCAAAAGCAGCCAGATAGCAGGCCGAGAGTAGGGGTATGACCTTGAAGGCAGGCAGCAAAATCATGGCCACCATGATCAGTCCGGCTAGCAATGTCTTCGGCCCTGTCTGTATCAGCTCCTCCGACCGGAAGAAGTGCAGCTTGTTGCCGAAGTTCTCGGGGTGCAACTTCTCGCCCTCCAGCAGCAAGGTGTCGCCAGCCTGCAGCACCATCTCGCGGGGGCTCTGGGTGATGCGCTCGCCCTGCCGCGTCATGGCCACCAGCACGAAGTCCTCTTTCTGCTCCAGTCCGCTCTCGGCCAAGGTATGTCCGATCAGGCTGCTGCCCTGAGGCAGGGTGGCGGTATGGAGCTTGCGGTTCTTGCTCATCTCGTTGACGCTGAACACATGGTGGGTGGCATTGACCAGCCCGTGCGAGCGGCGCAGGTCGAGTATCTCGTTGATGTTGCCGGCATAGATGAGCCGGTCGCCGCCGAAGATGAACTCATCGGCCGGCACGGGGCTGATGACCTCACGGTCGAAGCGGACGATTTCAATCAGATGGCCGCCGCTGACGTTCAGCAATCCGGCCTCTTCCACCGTGCTGCCCACTGACTGGCACTCGGTGGGCACCAGCAGCTCGACCGTATAATCATGGCTCTGCTCAAACTGCTCGTCGGGCGAGATGCGTTGGGGCAGCAGCTTGCGCATGGCTATCATCGACAGGATGCCCACGGCCAAACAGAACAGACCGGCCAGGGTAGGGGTGAAGATGCTGAGGCTGATGCCCGTCTCCTGGGTATAGTAGCCGGAGATGATGAGGTTGGGAGCCGTACCAATCAAAGTACAGATGCCACCCATGCCAGAGGCATAGCTCAGGGGGATGAGCAGTTTGGAGGGAGAGAGGTTCAGCTTCTTCGACCATATCTTCACCACGTTGATAAAGAGGGCTACCACCGTGGTATTGATCAGCAGCGAGCTGAGGAAAGCTACCGGCAGCATCAGGCGGACAATGGCTTGCGGATAGTTGCCGGGAGTCCCCAACAGGTATCGCGCTATCCACTGTAGCACGCCTGTGTGTACCAGACCTGCCAGTACGACATAGATGACACCTACTACTACGACCGTCTGAGAGCTGAATCCTGCCAAGGCTTTCGCAGGAGTGAGCACTCCCGTGACGAGCAGCACGCCCATACCGCCGGTAAAGGCTATGTCGGCCGGCACCTTGTCAAACAGCAACAAGGTGAAGATGGTGACAACCGTCACAATCGTAATCCATGCATAGATACTGAATCCAAGAAATTCCATAAAGAGAAACTATAATGATTACCAAATTTGTTTAGTTCACTTTCAGCAGCTCCATTCGCCAGGTCACTCCCACGCTGACCTGCAGCTGCTTGTGCTGCAAGCCTCCTTCGGGGTTGCTGTTCGTACCGGTGGTGTAGCCCACCAGGCCGTGCAGGCGGACGTACTGGTTGCCTACCGAGGGAAAATACTCCACGCCGGCACTCAGCGTGGTCAGTTCAGTGCCTGGCAAGACACATAGGTCGGCAGTCGAGTGGGTACGGTTGACGTCGTAGGCCAATTTGGCCATCAGGTTGAGGTGGCGCGAGCAGCGGTAGTCCAGATTAGCTATCAGCGAGCAGTCGCGCAGCAGGAAGGTCTGGTGGCTGGAGGCACGGTTCATCCAGTCCAGCTCCAGAGCGACAGGTCCTGCCTGGATGCAGTGTCCCAAGGCCAGGTAGTGGATGTAGCGGCCGGGGGCATACTCCAGCAGGTTGGCTGAATAGTAGGTCTGCAGGTGGGGGAAGCGCCCTATCCACATCAGGTTGTAGCCATAGAGGTCGCGCTGTTCGGGATGGGAGAAGGGACTTTCGCAGAACTGGAACATCCATCGGTTCTGCCCCTGCAGGTAGGCCACACTGCCACCGAACATGTAGCCGTCGATTTGGTGCCAGAACTCCGAGCCGATATAGACATCGATGGGCGAGCGCTCGGACTCAAATCCGCCAATGGCCACCACCTGCTTGCCGCCGGCCAGCTGCCAGTGGGCCGAGGGCTGGTAGCGCAGCTCTATCCAGTCGGTGGCGTCGAAGAAAGCCTTGTCGGCATTCATCTTGTTGAGGCGGTGCCTCCACGAGTAAGAGAATTCAGGGGTGAGCGTACCGTCAATCAGCAGGTTGAGGTAGTCCCCCTTGAAGCCCGTATCATCGTCCTCGATGTGTCCCTCTATGGAGCGGTGGTGGTAGCCTATGCGAGTCTCCGCCGTGAGGGTGCAGGTGGGGGAAATCTGGGCCATGGAGGCAGAAGCCATGCAAAGCAGTAGCAGTACAAAGAAAATCATCATGTTGGCAATAAAGGGTTGTTATATACCCTGCAAAGATAGCTTTTTGGGGTAAGGTGGCAAGGTTTTGCACCCCTTTTTACGACAAAAATGTGAAAAATACCCCAAATAATATGTTGTGTAACATAAAAATGCGTATCTTTGCAACCGAAAAAATGATAGATGTTTAACCAAAAGTAAGTAAGATGATGAAAGAAAAAGCAGGCGAAGTAGCCGGAAAGATTTGGAACGCTCTGAATGGTACGGAAGGTTTGTCAACCGCTCAAATCAAGAAAGCAGCCGAACTGGCCGACAAGGAACTCTACCTGGGTCTGGGCTGGTTGTTGAGAGAAGATAAGGTGGCCACCGAAGAGGTGAAGGGCAAAGTGATCGTTACCTTGAAGTAAGCTCAGTCGCTACACAAATTTTTCTGTAATCAACTGATTGAAATCAGGGCAGAGGCAGCACCGCCGGATGAGCGGTTTGCTGCCTCTGCCCTTTTTATAAAATGACGCTGCGTTCAGCTCTTCACCCGGAAGAACATGGCGTAGAGCACCGGTATGAAGAGCAGGGTAATGAGTGTGCCAAAGAGCAGGCCACCCATGATGGCGGCAGCCATCGAGCCGAACATGGCGTCGCTCAGCAGCGGAATCATGCCCAGGATGGTGGTGAGCGAGGCCATCATGACGGGACGCAGACGGCTCTGTGCACTCTCCATCAGTGCGATGGAGGGCTCCACTCCCTGTTGGATTTGGAGATTGATTTCGTCCATCAGCACGATGCCGTTCTTCACGAGCATACCTATCAGACCCAGGGTGCCCACGATGGCCACGAAGTCGAAGGTCTTACCCGTCAATAGCATGACGGCCACCACACCGACCAGCACCATCGGAATGCTGCAGAAGATGATGAGCGGCTTGCGGTAATCCTTGAACAGCATAATCAAGATGACTATCATCAGGATGACGGAGGCGGGGAAGAACTTGAAGAGGTTCTCCTTCGAGCGGGTGCTGGCATCGTACTCGCCTCCCCAACGGAAACTGTAGCCGGTGGGCAGCTGCCACCGGTCCAGCCGGCTGGCTATGGCCTGGCGAGCCTTTTCTGTGCTGATGCCTGCTACCGGCGAACACTGCACCCGCTGGCAACGCTGGCCGTGGATGCGGGGCACCACGGGGTCTTCCCACTGCAGCTCCACCTGGCGGCAAATCTGCTTCAGCGGGGTCGTACTCAGCACGGTGCGTATCAGTTCGTCCTTGGTGATGGAGCCTGAGCGCAGGCGCAGCATGGTCTCTTCGTTGAGCAGACCTACGGGCGAGGGCAGGGTGGAGAACCCCTATGTGCTCAACAGGTCCTCGATCTGCAATCCGTTGTCGACGAAGCAGCGCACGAAGCTGGCGTAGGCGAGCTTGCACTCGTAGAACTCGCCGATGGGGATGCCGCCGGCAGCCGTGAGCAGCGACAAGCTGACGTCGCTACGGCTCAAGCCGAGGGCACGGGCTGCCGCCTGGTCGTACTCTACGTTGAGCACAGGCACCTTCGGCTCCCAGTCGGTGGTTATCAGGGTCACTTCGGGCGTCTGCTCCATGAGGCGGCGCGCACTGTCGGCCAGTTGGTGCAGCACGGCGGGGTCGGGGCCCATGAACTGGGCTTCGATGGGGTATTGGCGGAACATCAGGTTGTAGCGCTTCAGTTTCACATAGGCGTCGGGATAGTGGGTTGTCAGGTAGGCTTGCAGGCTGTCTATCTGTTCCACCAGTGCCTGAGGCGAAGTGAAATCGACAATCAGTTCGCCGTACGAGAGCGAGGGTAGGGGGATGTAACGCACCAGGTTGTACCGCCCCGGGGCGCTCCCGATGGAGGCCGTGACGTGGGTCACTTCAGGATTTTGGCGAAGATAGTTCTCAATCTCCTGCAGGTCGCGCTTCACGCGCTTGGAGTGGGTGCTTTCAGGCAACTTGTACTCCATGTAGAGCTGGTCGTACTCCATGTCGGGGAAGAATCCCTGCCTCATATAGCGGAAGCCTACAAGCGCGAGCAGCAGCAGGCCCACCATGCCGCCCACGAAGGTCCAGCGATGCTGCAGGCCAAAGCCCAAGGTGAGGCGCAGCCAGCGGTAGGCCCAGCCTTGGTAGGCAGTGCCACCCGCAGCCGCATTTTCCACCTGGGGGAAGAGCTTGCGGTTGGCCACCAGAGGCACATAGAGCAGGGCCAGCACCCAACTGAGCATCAGCGACACGGCCAGCACGATGAAGAGGTCGCGTGTGTAGGCACCGGCCGTATCGGGCGAGAGGAAGATGGGCAGGAAGGCAATGATGGCTATCAGTGTGGCACCCAGCAGGGGCATGGCCGTCTGTCGTCCGATGGCCGTGAGGGCCTCCATGCGGGGCTTGCCTGCCTTGAGGTCGACCAGGATGCCGTCGATGATGACGATGGCATTGTCCACCAGCATACCCATAGCCAGGATGAAGGTGCCTAACGACACCCGTTGCATGGTACCGTCCAGCGCCTGCAGGAAGAGGAAGGAGCCCAGCACGGTGAACACCAGCGTCAGCCCGATGATGTAGCCGCTCTTGAAGCCCATGGCCAACATGAGGATGATGACCACGATGGCCACCGACTCGATGAGGTTGACCACAAACGTCTGCAGGGCATTGCCAACGCGCTGTGGCTGATAGAACACGCGGTGGTACTCCACACCTGCAGGCAGGCGGTCGGCTTGCAGCTGGGCCAGCTTCTCTTCGACGGCGGCACCCACCTTCAGGATGTCCTCCTGGCTGGAGGCGGCTATCAGGATACCGATGGCCCGCTCTCCATCGTAGATGAGCTCAGCGCGGGTAGGCTCGGCATACGCTTTCTCTATCAGGGCAATGTCGCGCAGGCGCAGTTGATCCTGGTCGTGCCCCTGGATGAGCATCTGCCCGATGTCGTCCACGGTGCGGAAGCGGTCGCTCACGTGGATGCGCACGCGCCGGTCGCCGTTGTCGAAGTAGCCGCTATAGGTGGTCTGGTTCTGCCCGTTCAGGGTGGCCAGCACTTCGGCCGGACTCACGCCGAGGTTTGCCATGCGGTCTTGCAGCAGGTTGATGTAGATGCACTCTGAACGTTCCCCGTAGAGGTCGATGCGCTCCACGCCCTTGACGAGCAGCAGTTCGCGCTTGATGAGCTCGGCATAGTCGGCCAGCTGACGGTCGCCCATCCCGTCGCCGGTCAGGGCATAGAACATGCCGAACACCTGGCCGAAGTCGTCCTTGACCATCGGTCGGTTGGCTCCGGGGGGCAACGGGGTGTCGCCTACGCGGCGGCGCAACATGTCCCAATACTGCTCCACCTGGGCATCGGGCACAGTCGGTTTCAGTTCCACCTGCAGGATGCTCAGGTCGTTGTAGGAGTAGCTGGTTATCTGGTCCACAGCGTCCATGGTGCGTATGTGCTTCTCCAAGACGTCGGTCAATTCCATCTCCACTTGATGGGCCGATGCACCCGGATAGGTGGCGACCACCAGAGCAGCCTTCACCTTCACCTCGGGGTCTTCCAGCTTGCTCATCTCGTAGCAAGAGTAGCCGCCTCCCACCACCAGCACTGCCAGCACGAAGTAAACCAGCAGTCGGTTCTTGAATGCCCAGTTGCTCAGGTCCATCATAGCAGTCCTCCTACGTTAGTGGCTGTGTGGACGGGCAGCAGCTTCACGGCCTGTCCGTCGCTCAGGTGGCGGGCACCGTAGCTCACCACCACATCGCCAGCCCGGGCTCCGGCAGAGCGCACGATGCAGCGTCCGTCGGAGAGCAGGCGCAGCAGCTCCACGGCGCAGCGATGCACGCGGTTGTCGGTCGAGTCATACAGGTAGATGTAGGTCTGTTCGCCCTCGTGCTGCAGGGCATTGGCAGGCAGCAGCAGCGAGGTCGCGTCGTCCTCGTTGGTCGTGATGGCCACCATGGCATTCATGCCGGGCGAGGGCAGGGGGCGTCCCTGCACATCGACCGCCAGGCGCACCGTATATAGCTGGTTGGCATTGGCCTTGGGGGTGATGCTCAGCAGGCGCAGGGGGTACACCTCGCCGGGGTAGAGGCTGAAGGTGCATGTGAAGTTGCGGAAGCTGTCGCGTCGGATGTACTCGGCCGCAGGCAGGCTCATCTCCACTTCGGGAGTGCCGCTGCTGATGATGGAGAGCACCGGCATACCGGCTGCTATGGTATCGTGGGCGTTGATGAGGTGCTTCTGCACATAGCCGTCGAAGGGGGCATAGAGGCGTGTGTAGGCCAGCTGGTCGCGGTGGTGCTGCAGCTTGGCCTCCATCTGGCGCAGGCCGTACACGGCCTTGTCGTTCTGGTTGCTCGACACCACCTCCTCTTTATAGAGGGTCATGATGCGTTCGGCCTCGCGCTTCACCTTCTGGTATTCGGCCTCGGTGGCATCCAGCTGAGCCCGATAGTCGGCAGGCTCCAGCTCGGCCAGCAGTTGCCCCTTGCGGATGGGACTGCCCTCAGAGGCCGTGATGCGCAGGATGGTGCCGCTCACCTTGAACGCCAGGTTCAGGTCTTCCGCAGCCTTCACCCGGCCGGGATATTGTACACCCAGCTGCCGGGTAGCAGCCTGTATGGTGTCGGTCTGTACGCAGGGCAGGGGGCCGTCGGCCGACTGTTTGCCACGGCATGCTGTCAGGGTGGCGGCCAAGGCCAATCCCCACAGCCAGATGGATAGAGGGTTCTGTTTCATCGTTCAGTAAGATGTGTTTAGTTAGTTAACGCTTGAATCTGCAAATATGCATGATTCTTTCTTTATTTGATGATACATTTTATCTTTTTAACTGTTTTGACCTCCATTTTCTCTTCCTTGACTCCCCTTCAGTCGATGCACGGAGTCTGTGCTGACGCTATGCCAAACTCGTGAATACCCCGAAAAAAAAACGGCGGATACGCTTGCGAAAGAGCGGGAAAAGCCCTACATTTGTGCGGACAACCACAAAAGAACTGTATGGTGGCCGGAGGGGCAAGTGTCTCGGCACGATACAGCAAATTGTTTTGTGTGTGCAAAATGTTAGCAAAATCCCTTATTCTGATGCCTTATGAACGACATTTGATGAAAGAGTGAACATAAATCTATTCCTTTTACATTCTTTAACTACAGGGCGATGGATGTCTCATTTTTATTTCTTTTCTTTGCAAATGAAAATGAAACATTATTCACCATTTTACTAACAATCCATTATGAAACAGCAACTGTTTGATATGTTTTCGAAGCAGGCTCTGCAGGAGTTGCATCGTTACAGGGCTGTGATGTTCAGCCCGACCTGCTGATGGTCAGAGGACCATCCCCAATCCCTATCAAAGAATCCGCACTCAGTACCCATGGGTCGCCATGGAGCCGAGCGTGAAGGCTATGCGCAGCCGTTGGCGATGCGGATGCTGTTTGCTATTTATTCATCTTATAAATTCAGAACGTAATGGATAAACCTACTATTGCGGAAGTACAACAATGGGTACTCCGCCTCTATAACACCTGTGAAGAAACCATCACCGAAGCCGAACGTCGGGAACAGAAGAAGTATGCCACCATGGTGCAGCGCCCCCAGGACAAGAAGTTCCTGGTGAAGATGCTGGACGAGTCGTCACAGATACGCGACCGCAAGAAGCTGGCCAAGCGCATCAAGACCTTGATAGACCGCTACGGCGTGCCCGAGTTCCTGAACAAGCGCGATGCTTTCCTATTTAAGATGTATCAGGCCTTTGGCCATCACTTTGACTTCGTGGCGATACCCATCATCAAGAAACGCCTGCGCATGGATACCTCGAAGGTCATCATCGACGAGGCCCGTCCGCGTCTGACCGAGCACCTGGCCACCCGCTTCAAGGAGAAGATCGGGCAGAACGTGAACCTGCTGGGCGAAGTGGTGCTGGGCAACGAAGAGGCCGACAAGCGCTACTACCACTACCTGGAGGCTCTGGAGAGCCCCGACATCAACTACATCAGCGTGAAGATTTCGGGTATCTACGCCCAGACGCACGCCCTGAACTACGAGGAGAGCTTCCCCGAACTGGTGAACCGCATGTCCACCCTCTATCAGAAAGCCATCGACTTCCCCTATGTGGACGAGAACGGCAAGAAGCGCGCCAAGTTCATCAACCTCGACATGGAGGAGTACAAGGATGCCCACCTGACCATGCGCCTCTTCAAGCATGTGCTCAGCCTGCCGCAGTTCAAGAACTACGAGGCCGGTATCGTGGTGCAGGCCTACCTGCCCGATGCGTGGGACTTCCAGAGCGAGTTGCTGGAGTTTGCCCATGCCCGTGTAGCCGACGGTGGCAGTCCCATCAAGATGCGTATCGTGAAGGGTTGCAACCTGGAGATGGAGACGGTGGTCAGCTCCCTGCGCGGATGGCCCAACCCCGTGCGCACCAGCAAGACCGAGGTGGATGCCAACTACCTGCACATCCTCGAGCGCGGTCTGCTGCCTGAGAACGCCAAGGTGCTGCACATCGGTATGGCTTCGCACAATCTCTTCACCATCAGCTACGGCTACCTGCTGTCGCAGAAGTATGGCACGCCGAAGGAGTGTTTCTGCTTCGAGATGCTGGAAGGTATGGCCAACCACGTATGGCGCGCACAGAGCATCCTGGGCAACCACGTCATCCTCTACACGCCTGTGGTGAAGGACGAGCACTTCCTCAACGCCGTCTCCTACCTGGTGCGCCGCATGGACGAGAACACGGCTCCCGACAACTTCCTGACCCACTCCTTCAACCTGAAGCCCGCCACCGTGACATCTAAGATGGATATGAACTATGAACAGGATTTCTACTATACTGTGGTGCAAATTAAGACAATA
>CAMGAL010000017.1 GCA_946007445.1 uncultured Mediterranea sp. | reverse complement strand
TGTTGTTGTTTTGTTTTTTTGCTTTTTATTGGTTGTGTGCGCCGTGTTGGGGGTCATTTTGTGACATTTTACCTCTTCCATCCTCGTTTTATCGAGGTTTTTCTCCCGATGATGCCCGAGCCGCGCCGCCTATCTGTTGCGATTGCTTACTTTTTAAGATTTCGGAAATATGACTATTTCTTTACATAGATGTGACAATCACACCAGGGAGGAGGAGGATGCCCGACCTGTTTCCCACGTGCGGACCACCTCGCGTCGCAGCACGAGATACTTGAGGGCATCGGTGAGGTTGGTGGACTCCTTGGGCAGGCGGGCGGTGGGCAGCTTGTCGCCCGTCTTCTTCTTGACCGTGATGCTACCACCCGATGCGCCCAGACTCTTCTGGACGGTCTCTGTCACCTCCATCTCATTCTTGAGGTTGGGGCAGTTGTGCTGGTCGATGAGCAGCGAAAACAGGGTACGCTCCAGGTGTCCGGCCAGCAGCTCCATGAAGAAGCGGTACTCGAGGTTGCTGCCGATGTTGCCCTGTCCGAGCGACATGAGCTGCACCGTCCATCCGGTGCGTTTGCCGTCGGCATCCACCTCGATGGCCTTCTTGATCTGCGTGGCCATGTCGGCGTGGACGCGCTTGTAGTTGTTCATGCTGCGGTCGTAGTAGAGGCGCAACACCTTGCGCCTGTGCGGGGCGAAGTAGCGGAGGAACTGGTCGGCCAGTTCGCGCACGCCCGATGGTGGCAGCGTGTACAGCTCCTTGAGCACGCGCATGAGGTGCCCCTTGCGCTGGGCGAATACCATGGAGAGCATATTGCCCGAGTCCATGCCGGCCTCCAGGGGAATGGAGGCATCGAGATAGCGGAGCGCGGTGCAATCCTGCTCCCACCCGAAGGGGTGCTGCTCGATGACCTCGTTCAGGTAGCCGTCGGCGTAGAAGTTCTTCAGCGTGAGGTTGGTGTAGAACATGCGGTCTGCCTCCAGTTTGGGGATGATGGAGAGGATGTTGCACGAAACGCCCTCCAGCCCTTCGGCGAACTCGTCGGAGAACCAATCGACCCCGAGGATATCCACATTGACGAAGCTCGAGGAAATGAAGGCAAAGGAGAGTCCGCGGCGCGTCTGCTCCCATCGGATGCGCCATCGCTCCATCGTGTTGCGGCAGGAGCGCATCGAGCGCTCGGCCTTGGACAGCTCCTCCTGCAGGGAGTGGTCCAGGCGGTACTGACCAAGCAGCTCGTCGTAGTGCTGCTTGGCCGCCACATACTCTCGTTTGGTGTCGTTATAGACAAACCCGGCCCGCAGGGCCAGGAGGATGCGCTGCTTGTCGTTCTGTTTGAACAGCTTGAGTATCCAGTCGTATTCGCCCAGGTGGTTGGGATTGGGCATGTCGGTAGTCAGTGTGCGCGAGCGGTACCAGACCGAGTTTCCATACTTGACCCGGAATCCGCGCACCGCCTTGAGCAGGTTGGTGAACTTCTCCTCCGGGAAGTACTTGACCTCGTCACCGAACACCCCTACATAGGAGCGGCCCGCACCGATGGCCGGCCGGTCGAGCGAGATGAAGGTGAAGTTGAATCCGGTGAAGAAGACCATCGTGTTCTTCCAGTCCGTACAAACGTTGTACATACGGTCCCGCCATTCACGGGGCGGCTCCTTGTTGATGACGTAGTGCACATCGGGCTGCCACCCCAGCAGCATGAGTCCATCGACGAGCGAGGGGATGACGTTCTTATGCAGGTCGCTGTAGGTGTCCGACACCCAGGCGAAGGGAGCCCCCGGGCAGTCGTAGGCAATATCCTGCACCCGTTCGGAGAGCACCTGCACCGTCTTGGCCGAAGCACGACCGGCCACCCAGTAAAGCGACCAGGGGCAGAGAACGGCAATGAGCTGCGCCATCCAGTTGGAGTAGCGCACCTCCACCTCATCCGAAGTCTTTAGTTTTGTCTTCCTGGTCATTGATCATCTCCTCTATATCTACGTCAATCACGCCTGCATCGCGTCGCAGGCGTACCTTCTCCTTCTCGCTGACTTGCAGGTTGTCGATGAGTTTGGCCAGCTCGTTGCGGTTGGAGGAGGGCAATCCCACCGCCTCGGTGTGCAGGTCGTAGACCTTGATGGGTTTCTCGTCCGGCTCGATAGGCTTGACGGGGTCAGGCTTGTCGAGCTGTTTGATGCGCGCTGCCTGCGTGAGCAGGTTGCCGTAGACCTCCATGTCCTTGGAGGAGGTGGCGTTCTGGAGCACCACGAGCGCGGCCTTCTGCAAGTTGTCGAAGAGCATATTCCGATGCGCCTCATTCTCTATGTTGTCATTGACGTAGAAGAGGTTGAGCGCTTCGGCATACATCTGTCTGGCTCGTGACCGCTCCACCCGGAACGGGTCGTGCATAAGGAACGAGACAGCCGCCTCCTTGCCATACTTGCGGGAGATGCCCAGTACGGCATAGAGGGCGTTGTAGTACTCCTGCTCCTCGTCCGTCAGATCCATCGTGCATCCGCCTGCGATGTAGTCCTGGAGCACGTCGTAGTGTGATGTCTTGAATGCCCTGCTCATACGCCTATATCCTCGAAAAATACCTTGCTGATGCTATTCTTGTAGGCGATGGACGCTCGCATCTTGTCGAAGCGCTGCGCCTGGGTGGCGTTGTCGCCCCGTTCGGCCGCACGCGCCAGCACCACGCCCTCGCGAGCCTGCTGCAGCAGCTGTCCGCGCTCGTAGTGATACTTGAGCGGTGAGCCGATGAGGTGGAAGTACCAGAGAAAATCCTTCGCATTGATGCGGTAGTACATGGCAATCTTCTCCGGCGTGTAGCCGATGCCTGCCAGTGTCTCGTACTCGTCGGTCGGAATGCGTGCAAACCAGTCCGGTGCCTCCGACCACTCTAATGCTTTCGCTACTTCGTTGTTCATATCTCTACTCATCCAAACCCGCCCGGAACCGGTAGACCGATTCGGAGCGGAGAAACACATAATTCTCATACATGGCGTTCTCGCCGTAGTTGCCGGAGCCCTCGACGACAAACCGCCCTATCTCGGTATCGATGCAGGCCACCTTCTGGTGGCTCCAGGCCGAGGTAAGTCGGAGCACCCCGCCCTGATGGAGCTGCATCAGCCGTTGCCAGACGGCTGGAATCCGATACTGCATGGTCTCTGACACATGCAGGTGGATGGAGCCAATCATGCCCTGCGACTGCCACCGCAGCAGCGCATTGATGATGCGCTCGTTGGTGGAGTACGTCGCTATATAGAGGTGTCGGATTCGTCCGGCAGTCCGCATCAGGTAGACGACGAAGGTGAATGCGCTGAAGCTCTTCTGCGTCTCGATGAAGAACGCTTCGGACGGTTCCGGCAACCGTCCGCAGAGCTCCTTGAGCCGTCTGAGCTTCAGGGTCTGCAACTCGTCAAACCGTTCGGCCCTCATCCGTGCGTCGCTCACCTCGTCGCAGAGCGACATGATGTCAAAATAGTACCGTTCACTCATCCTCCAGCAGTCTGTTGATGTCGTCTAACTCCGATTGGTAGCCCTTGAGTCGCGCCTGTCGTATGGCATCGAGGTGCGGTTTGTCGCCCTTGGCCATCTCCGACTTGGCCCTCCAGATGTTGCCTTCGACCTGTCGCTTGCGCTGCATGAGTTCTTTAACCGACATCTTGTTCAACGCCTTGCGACGCAGGAACTCCGAGAAAATCGGGTGCTTGCCCAAGATGGTGTGGTGCTTCTGGTAGTACTCCAGCTCCTGCCATATCATCCGATTATCCTGGTAGGCATCGAGCAGCTGCCCGGAGAGCTGTGCACATTGCTGCAGCGAGGTGCATCCAGACAACTGCTGATGCAGCTCCCGGTAGGTGCGATAGGCCGTTATCTTGCGGGTGGCCAATGCCTGCAGCTCCATCGGGCAATCTGGATCGTTGAGGAAGGGGAACTCATCGCGGAATCGCCTCGCTTCTGCGGTCCTTCAGTGGCTGTCCTCTGTGGGTCGCTGACGGACAAAGAGCCCCTCGATGAACAGCTCCGTCTGCGAAGAGTCCGAGGAGGGCGCGAACCGAATGAAGAGCTTCCCCTTGATGAGCTGCTTGATGAGCGAGGCCGGCGGGTTCTTGGATACGACCGGAAGCAGCCAGTTATCCTTGCGCCAGTCGGTCGGCATGACCATGCCCGGCTCGCACCGCTCACGGTAGCTGTTGACCTGTTCGAGGAAGGATGAACCGGTACAAGACCTGATTAGTTCGTCCAAGCGGTAGAGGTGGGGGATGTGCAAATCCGCCATCGGCACCAGCAGGTGACCCGGATACAAGTCGTTGCAGAGGATGGTGCGGGAGTCTGCCAGAATCGGATTGGTGAGCTCTTCGCCCATCGCTGCCTGGATGCAGCGGAGCAGGTCGTCGGTGTTCTCCTCCTGCGATACGACGATGTTCTGTACAGCGATATTATCAGGTACCTTGTCGCCTACTACGACGATGTGCATGGAGTTGTCACCCTTCAGGTGGTCCTGCCATGACTGGATGGCAGCTTCGAGCATGACCTGTCTGCCCGAATGGTGTTGTCTGTGGTAAATGAGAATAACCATATCTGTTGTAATAAAAAAACCTGCACAAAGGTAGTTGCAATCGCAAGTCCGTCAAAGGACAAAGAGAGAGGGCGCCGACATGCAGCGCCCTCACCCCCATAAACCTACTTATAGAAAATCATGTCAAACCCCGGAATCACTCACCGTCAACCCAAGCTCGGCGTTGATCTCCGCGTTGTCGGTCGCAGGAACCAGGCTCTTGGCCATGACGCCGATGACCGGACCACGCAACGAGGAGGTGAGGTTGAGCGTGCTCTTGTCACCCTCCTTGTTGTCCTGCGAGTCAGCCTTGGCGATGTAGAGCGGCGTGCAAGGGGTGCCAGCCACCTTGGCATCATCGCCTGCGCAGTTCATCACGATGGCACCCAGCTCCTCGTTGATGTTGTTCTGGAGGAATTCGGAGAACTCTACGGAGCTGCCCGGCACCTCACCATCCAGGTGGTGGATGTAGCCGCGAGCGTCGTCATCACCTTCGGAGGTGTGGTAGACGTTGAGCGTGGATGGAGTGGCGTACACCGCGATAGGTTTTTTGCCATCCTGCATGGCAAAGTCCGTCACCCGCACACCCTTCGAGTCGCGCTTGTAGGTCTTGACATCCATCCAGCGGAAGATGACGACATACTTCTTCTTTCCTTTCGGTGTGCCGGCATTGGAACCGGCCTTCGGCACCGATACAAAGCTATATTCTTCAGCCATAGTCATTCATATTGAGGGTTAGACACCGTCTTCATGGTTCTCAGAGACCGAGCTTCCACCATCCACCGGAGGCAGATAGGCGAAGATGGCTTCAGCCAGCCAGAAGCCGCAAGCCTCCCACCACTCGGCGAACACCTTCACGTCGTAGTTGTCGGTCTGCATCCAGACCTTGGTGTTCTGCGGGTTCTTGGAGAGGAGGTGGCGGAAGTTCTCCTTGGGCGTGATGAAGAAGACACCCGTGCCGCGCATACCCTCCAGCGGAGCGAAGGTGAAGCGCGAGAAGTCCACCTTGATCTTCTCGCCGTCCTCGTTCTTGAGCCAGGGATACTTCTTGCGGTAGGCCTTGCCATAGCGAGTCACGAGAGAGGGGTCAGCGTGGATGAACATGGTCTTCTTCTTGTAGAGTGGAGCCACCTCGTTGACAGCGCGGTCAATCTGTTCGACCAGCGTTTCGTCGTTCAGTGTCTCTCCGTCAAGCAGCCAGGTAATCTCCTGGTTGTTGCCCTTCTTCAGCGCCTTCAGCTGGGTGACATAGCCATCCATGGTATCGAGGGCAGCGGTGGCAGCGTCACCATCTTTGGTAGCCTCGGTCTCCTTGAACTTGCCGATGGCCAATGCCTGTTCACGCTCCTCGTCCAACTTGGGGAAGATGAGCTGGAAGAGGATATACTTGACGATGGGCATATCCTCGGGCTTGAGATTCTCGTCGTAGAGGTAGCCCAGCACATCCTCCATGATGTCAGCCGGTGTGATGGGCACATTGATTTTGTGCTTGTAGTTCTTGATGGTGAGCGGTCGGAAGGTGGATTTGCCCTTGGGCGTCCACTTCGGTACGAACTGCTGGAGCACCGAGTCGATGTATGCCTGCTGGGCACGCACCTCGGTCTTGTCAGTCATGACGGTGGTCATGTAAGCCGTTGACTCGGTCACACCGGTCAGTCGTTTCATGATCTCCATACGTTCGCCGCTGACATACTTGCCGAACTCCTTCTGCAGTTCGGTGGTTTCAATGGTAGAGTTGCCACTGTAGGCAGCTCCCTTGAAAGCTGCCACGATGGCCTGGTTGTGGGCCAGGCTCATGTCGATGCGGAATTTCTTGTCCTCCATACTGCCTGTTGTTTCGTCAGCCTGCTCGGATGCAGGCTCCTTGGCCATCTTGTCGATGGCTTGTTTTTGTGCATTGGCCAGCTGCCTGAGTTCGTCCAGCTGCTTGCGCAGGTCGGCCAGTTCCTTGGCATTCTTGCTCCGTTCGGCCTCCAGCTCCTGTTGGGTCTGCGAGGTCACGACAGACTCGGCGGCCTGTCCATCCTTCTCGAACTCCTGCAAGTCCTTCATGAAGTTGGTGAGGAAGAGGTCACCATACTTGTTCTTCAGCATCTCTTGCTGTGCGTCGAGCAGCACAGACTTGCCATTCTCGTCCTTCGCGAAAGCCGAGATGCCCAGAAATGCCAGAACCACGTTCAATACTTTTGCAAACATAGTCACTTGGTTTTAAGATTGATATAATTATGGATTAAAGTAGTCGCCTCTATCTCCCGGCTGCGCTGGATGGCAGTCTGGATGGTACCCACCTCGTCGGCCAAACCCACCCGTACCGCCTCGTCCGCATAGAACATCCTTCCGGATAGGATGCCTTCGGTGTCGAGTTTCAGGTTGCAGCGGCGTCGCTTGACCGTCTCCTGGAACTGACGAGCCAGCGGATCCAGCTCCTCCGTCTTGATCTTGTCGTATTCGCCCTTGAGCGCAGCTTCGTAGGGAGCATTCTTGTATTCGGAGAGATTGGAGTAGATGGTGTGCATCTTGATGCCCATGTTCTCGTAGTACTTGGCGTAGTCGGGGAAGCTCATCATCACCCCGATGCTGCCCAACTCTGAGCTGATGTTGTTGGTGCAGATAATCGAGTCGCAGTGACAGGCCACATAGTACATGGCCGACGCGCAGAGGTCAACGGCTGCCACACAACCCTTGTTCTTGCGCTTGCAGTCGGCGATGGCATCCACCAGCGGCGCGATGGCATCGACGGCTCCCCCACCGCTATCACAATCCAGCACGATGCTGGAGATGTTCGGCTCGTTGGCCGCCTCGCGGATCATCTCAGCATATTCCTCCGTACCGTAGCTGCAGAGGGTGCCATACTTGATGAGGGTCCCCCGAATCGGGATGATGGCCGTGCTCCCTTCGGGTGCATCAGCGAACCGACCCTTGGAGCGGCTCATCTTGCCGGAAGCGTCAGCGAAGGAGTAAGGAAGCGGCTGCTCTTCGCTCAATCTCTTGTTGCTGCCCGGTGTGGAGCCATCCAGCAACTTTTGCAGGATGACGCTGTTGGCTTCGACCTCTCGTGGAGCGATGAGCCACTTGCCGCGCAATATCGTTGATAACAAAACAGAAAAAGCCATATCGAATCACTATTTTTGTGCAAAAGTAGGGTTGGAATCCTCTGTCAACAAGGACTATATGAATAGGATGCCATGGGGTGCCGTCCGCTTGAAGCTGAGTTGGAATACAGACGGTGAATCTGACTGGTGAGTGGTCACCCACACCGGGAATTCGTCGTCACCTACGATGCACTGGCTGCCGTCGGTATAGTTCAGCCGCAGGATGCCCGGACGGTCGAACAATTCGACTAACAGGATATATTCCAAGCAGCTGGTGTCGGTGATTAACGCCGAGAACTCCACGGTATGCAAGCCCGTATCTTCAACCTTGTCCGAGCAGGTTGCCTTCGTGACAGGGAGAAGCGTCCATACTGCCTCGACTTCGGCCTTCGGCTCCCCGGGGTGATGGAGCACTTGCGCATTTTCCGTCCAAGTGAAACCTACACTTTTGATTTGTCTATGTTTGCTGTTATTGTTCATAAAACTATAAAAAATTATATCGTAAATTCGTGAACCATAGATATTTGATTAAAATTTAATCCGTTAAACAAACTTAATCAAACAGGGACATCTGGATAGCTTTTCGCACCTCTTGGACCGTACGTTTCCGGCAACGGTAGTCGTACTTCTTCACGGCATCATAATTGCATTGGTTATGCTTGATGTTGTAGGCATCGAGGAACGACTTGACGATCATATCCTGTGTGAAACCCTTCTCGTACCCCGTCACGAAGAACTCCCGCTGTTTGAGGTGGAAGCTCGCTTCGATATACTTGCGTATGAAGTCCTGCTTCCAGCCAGGAATATAGATGAAGTTCTCCCGTAGGATATGATGGTTCCATTGTTGCACCGGCAGGTATATCCTGATGGGGAAATCCTTCAGCTCCTGTTTGGGTGGCCGGTCGCTGAGTGTGATCATCGACTGGATGAACTGTCCGATATCATGCTTGCAGTTGATGTAGACCCCCTCGTCGGTGGTCTTGCCGAACTCGTGGTACAGGTAATCCTGCAGCATGGGGTCCAGCTCTATTATTACACTTGGTCTCTCCTTCTCCATGTATTTAATGTTTTGATAATCATGCAAATATAGAAATAATTTGTGAATATCACATCATTAGGTTGCGAAATTCGCAAATTAAACTATAAATTTTTACAGCATAAATCCGCTGAACAGCCTGGAAGCGTGAATAATTCACCGAATTTTTCTGTAAGCCTGATTTTGCCCAAAAAAAGTGTGACCGTGTGACTCTGTGACCGGTGTGACCTATCTATCTGAATCACAAAAATATAGCAAAGTCACAAAAAGGAGCGGAGCCCTGAAAACGATTCTGTGACTTTGTGACGGCGGTCACACTTTTCTCCGCCGTCACACTTTATTTTGCGAGTTGTGACAATTGTGACCAAAATTGTGACGGAGTTATCCCTTTGATTATTAACTATTTTTATACACCTTTTCTCCTTCCGTCACAAAGTCACACTTTTTTAGTAGAAAATAGAATAAGAGTGAGAGAGAAGCGGATGCCGTCGGACGGCCCGAAAAAGAAAATGGCTGACAACTTTTGGTTGCCAGCCATTTCCGTGCCAGAAATGCCTCGCTCTCAGGCGAAGCAACAGAGGAATAGATAGTCGTCGTCCAGTTCGTAGCGGTTCCCGTGGTCGCCCTCGCAGAGGAATGCTCCTGTTGCTACCCACAGCCAAGTCTGTTTGGGGGCAGCTGCTTGCAGACGTACCTTCTGGCCGGGTTGCATCAGCTCGAAGAAGTCGCGCACGCGATTCATGTAGGCCACCGCCTCGGGGTCGTCCATCAATCCGTGCAGATACTCCCGCCAGTTCACTATGTAGTCGTGCCTCTCGTCCATGGTGCTCAGAATGGAAGTTTGACTTCGTTCGGTTCAGAGGGAGGAGCCGCCGTACCGTCCGGCAGGAGGGTGCGCATGTAGATGACATCCTCTGTCTTTCCGTCAATCTTGCGCTGCAAGCGGCCTGTGCTGTCTGCCAGGTCCGCGGGATTGTACTCGCTGATGTAGGGGCAGTACATGGCAAACCCCTTCAGCGCCTTGGTGAAGCGGTTCATCGTCCAGAATGACTTGCTGAGCTTGGAGAAGTCGAGGAATTCGTCGTAAGCCTTCTTGCGTGGGATGAAGCAGTTGACGTTCTCACCCTGCTGCGCGAAGTAGCCGAACGCCCAATCCTCGAACGCGTCACCCATGTCGGAACGGTACTTGCGTAGCAGGATGTTGCCCATGGGCGGCTGGATCTTGAGGTTGATGGCGGTCATGTCGAGGTAGAAAGTGAGGCACTGCGCCAGGAAATTGAAGTCGGCCGACCAGTCATCCTCGGTGTAGTCGGGCGAGGTCATGAGGTTCTGTCCGAAGTCGTCGAAGATGCGGCGCGACTCGTGGTAGTCATTCTCCTCGGTCTTCTCGTGGTAGTAGTCCGAGAATACGAGGTATAGCATACGGGCAGCCGTGCTCTGGTTGAACTCCCGCGGGGCGTAGTTGGTCGAGAAGCAGAGTTTGGGCGAGTGGTCGAAGTCGATGTAGAAGGAGCGGTTGTTCTTTGGGTTGACGGTCATGCCTCCGGTAATGACGTCGTAGAACTGCTCGACGGGGAGATACTTGGAGCAGTCGTCGATGTAGAGCACGCCGGTGTGCCTGTCCACGCGGTCGAATACGTGCGGATTGTCCAGGAGCTTGGGGTTGCGACCGGAGAGTGTCACCATGTCGGTGAAGTACCGGAATGCGTTGAAGAAAAAAGACTTGCCGCTTCGTCCGTTGCACTCGTTCTCGTCGCCTACCTTGTTGTCCATGGCGAAGATGGCCCAAGCCCGTGAGGGCGACTTGTAGCGGTGCAGGTTATAGCCGATGGCAAAGAGTTTGTTCAGCAGGTTCTGCTTCTGCTCGGCCACCTCGTCGGCGTTGAGCAGGGGTCCGGCTATGTCGAAGCGGTGGGCGTTGCGATAGGTCTCCATCTCATCGGCTCCGCGATCCTGCCACAGCTCCTCCAGTTCCTTGCGCCAGTAGATGCGTGAGGTGTTGATGAGGTATCCGAAGAACTTGCTACGGGTGTCTGTCACCTCCAGATCGACCTTACGCTCTCCATCCAGGGTGGTGCGAACCTGCCAGTCGAACATGCGAGGCAGCAGCTTGACCCGGTGGTCGATGATGTTCTCCTGCCAAACGCAATTGTCGTTGACTCGCTGCGTGGTGACATCCTTCACCCCCTCACGGCACACCTGCCAGACGCAGTCGCGGAAGTAGAGATACTGCTTGTCAGGGGTGTATGACTCAAAGTTGAGTTCTATCTCGTTGAGCAGCGCCAGTGTCGTGTCGTTGGTACGGGGCGAGTTGAGAATGAGGTTGCGAATATCCACGGGCAAGAACCGCTCCTCCGCCCAGGAGCGGAGGAAGTTGCGGATGTCTTGCGCCTTGATGCGCTGTACCACGAAACCGCGCTTGCGGATGTAGCGTACCTCGTCGCTGGTCTCGTCTCGCAGGGTGTAGAATCCATTTAGGGTGAGGAAGTAGTGGAGGTAGGAGGTGTTGATGTCATACTTGTAATAATCGCGGCTCTTGACGTAGGTCTGCGTCCAGAACTTGGCCGGCATAGCCAAGGCCAGCAGGTTGTCGAACTCGCGTGGCTCAGGGCGCACCTCGACGAAATCGCGCAGATCCTTGCGCCGTCCACCCCGTCGGTCTCGGTAGTTGCGCAGCCAGTCTGGTAACCAGACGGTATGGATGTCGAGATAGCGCAGGGCCAACTCCTTGCCCCGTCGGAGGCCGGTCTCGTCGATGTCGGGGATGTTGTAGATGACCTCGGCATACTTGGCCAGCTGATTGATCTCCTGCTGGGTCACCTCGTAGGTCTCGGAGTTGAACCAAACCGGATGCCTGCCCATGGCGGCACAGCAGAGGGCGTCGCGCTCGCCGGAACAGATGAACACCTCCGGGAGCTTGGAGTAGAGATAGGGCTTGTTCTCGTTGGCGGGGTCATTGCGGAACTCTCGCTCCAACGTGTTGTTCAGGTCAGTATAGGCCTTGCGAAGCTCGGCCAGGCCGTTGGTGTAGCTCCTGGGCTTGGCCCCCTCGGGCAGGTAGCTGAACCGGTACTTCTTATCAGGGTTGAGCGGTTCATAGACCTTATAGAAGCAGGTCACGTCGGGGTTCTTGCGATCCTTCTCGTCGATGACGCATTGACGGATGAAGATGGGATAGGTCTCTGTAGCCGTGCGGGTGATGACCTCGCGGTTCTTGACGTAGCTCACGCTGCGTGCCGCGTGCCAGTTCAGCCGCTTGCAGTGCTCGGCCTTCACCTTGGGACCCAGTACGGCCAGCTGTCCAGGAGTGAACTCCTCGGCCAGTTCGAACCACCGTTTGCCCTCCTCTTCGTCGGGTGTGGCCGGACGCTTCTCGAAGATTGGTTTGTTGACCTCACGCCGCAGCTCGTCCGTCACGTTGTACCGGCCTGCCAGCATGATGATGGCTTCGGCGAACTTGACCCGCTCCTCCTTCATGCAGATGTCGATGGGGCTCATGGCCCGTGCGCTGTCTCCGAAGTCCGTCACCTTGTAGCAGTCGTCATACCGTTTCAGGCAAGCAGATGCGTCGTCCTCTTCAGGGCGGCACTTGAATTTCTTCTTGTTGTCCACACACCCCTCTGCCTGCGGGTAGTAGTATAGGATGATGTCCAGTCCGTGGTTCGTGGCCCGGTATATGTCATTGATGTCGATCATACGCTTATTCGTTACGGAGGGAATAGTCCTCGCCAAATACAATCAAATCCGCCAAATGGGGGAACATCGTACTAATTTTCATCTCCACCACCTTGCGCTCTTCGCCCAGCACATTCACGGTATAGGGTTTACTCACTCTAACCTCGAAGGGAAGTGCCTCGAAGCTGACCTTGTCTATCACTCGTCCAGCCACTCTCTTGTCTATGGCGTACATCTTCTCCACGACAGGACTCTCTACACTATACTTACTCAGATCGTCTATCAGTTTATCCAAGTCGAAGTAATCGGAGTATTCTATCTCCACCTCCGCCAGCATCCCGCTCTGTCGGTCGATGAAACCGATAAGCCGGACTTTATATACATACATGTGGGAGAGCCTGACAAACTCGTCCAATGACCGGGAATGAATGATTATCCGCTTCAGTATCATAGTCTTATGTTTTATACTCCTTCCGGGTGGTTCTTCATCCACCACTCCACCATGTCGGCCGTCGTACGCAGGCCCAACTTGGCCTTGATATTGTCCCGATGGCGCTGCACGGTACAGGGTGAAATACACAATTCGTCTGCAATCTCTTGCGATGTAAGGTGGTCGCACACCACCAGACGCATCACCTCCAGTTCACGCTCCGTCAGCCTGGAGAAGAGTTTCGGGCGGCATATCACGCCCTCGTGCTTGCACTCACCGCGGAGCGGGCAACGCACCTCCTCCATGCAGAATCGGCCCAATCCATCGATGTCCGGATGCAGCTGGTCGTACTCGCCGAAGTTACAGCGGATGAACCGATGCACCACACGGTATTCGAAATAGACGCGATTCAGCTCGCTCACGGAGTAGAGTTTCATCAGTGCCTCATGCGCCTGTGGATATCTGTCGCGAATGATGGCCAGCACATCTCTTATCACATCGCGGTCACTCTCGCGCAGCACCCTCACCTCACGGCCCTGCATCTTGTACATCACATCACCGTCCGGTGTGTTGTAGAACTCAACGTTTTCCATGATCCGCAGGGAATAGTTCATTCACATCCATCTTCAGCAGTGCCGCGATGGCATTCTTCTTGATGGCAGGCGGGTCAATCTCTCCTGAGATCCAGCGATAGACCGAAGAGACGGAGGTCATCGTCACCTCGGATATCCTCTTGATGGTCTCCTGCTTCTCGTTGGGCAGTGTGTTCATGTAGTCAGTAAATACCATTTTTACTCGGATTAAGTTAGACAATACGCTATTATTCTTGTAGATATCACAACTTTGTTTGCGATTATCACCGACAACAACGGTGCAAATATAATCGCATCTTGCGAAATAAGCAAATATAATTTGTGATTTTCTCAAATCATCGGCAAAAATCATAAATAGAAATAGAAAATTAACGATTAAATTTGTATGTTATGAACGTAGTAGAGAACATTAAGACTATCCGCCTTGAGAAGGGTATCTCTCAAAAGGTACTGGCAGATTCACTCGGTGTGGACATCTCCGCCATCAGCAATGTGGAGAATGGGAAGCGCGAGTTGAAGGTAAGCGAACTTGCGATAATCGCAAATTGCCTCGGTGTTGACGTAATCGACCTCTTCACCTATCCGAAGAAGTACATTCCGTACGATTCGAAGAACGAGGAGATTGAGACCATCGTGCAGTTCAAGCTGCGGCGTGAGCAGCGAGACAAAGTGATGGACATGCTATTCAAGAGCCATGAGTTTGAATTTATTGAACAAAATAGCGTCAACACCGTACCCCACTGATTTATAATGATTTACAAAAAAGTAGACCGATTGAAGACCGACGACTGAAGAGATTTTTTATTATGAGTGCCGAGCAGTTTCCGCCAGGCACCTCCCACAGCAAGCCTCTTCAGGAATACCCTGAAGGGGCTTTTTTATTGAATCAAAGAAGCAACCGCATGAACGAATCGCCCAAGCACATCCACATCAGTGAGTTCAACTACCCCTTGCCCGACGAGCGCATCGCCAAGTTCCCCTTAGCCCAGCGCGACCAGTCGAAGCTGTTGGTGTTCCGACAGGGAGAGGTGAGCGAGGACATCTTCACCTCCCTCCCCTCCTACCTGCCCACAGGGTCGCTGATGGTGTTCAACAATACCAAGGTCATCCAGGCCCGCCTCCACTTTCACAAGGAGACGGGAGCCCTCATCGAGGTGTTCTGCCTCGAGCCGGCCGCACCCCAGGACTATGCGCTCGACTTCCAGCAGACCCGTCAGTGCGCCTGGCT
>CAMGAL010000016.1 GCA_946007445.1 uncultured Mediterranea sp. | reverse complement strand
GCGCGCTCCTTATAGATGGATTCGTCGGGATTGGCCAGCAGGCGGGAGTTGGCCTCCAGATGAAGCTCTACATTGGATGCCAGGTGGATGGGACCACAAAGGAAGGTGCGGCCGGCCGGTACGCGCACCACGCCACCGCCCGAACGAGAGCAGTCGTCGATGGCTTGCTGGATGGCGGCCGCATCGTCTTGGATGCCATCGCCTTGGGCGCCGTAGGCGGTGATGTCATACACTTGGGAATTCTTTGCCGGGCCTTGACAGGCGCTTGCCGTCCAGAGCAGACAGCAGGCCAGGGCCAGAGATTGGAAATAGTGTGTGAAATGTTTCATAATGTTCGTTGGGTTTTATTTGTTGTTTTCTTTCCAGATATCAGAGGGAGCAGGCCCCATGACGAGTGTCAGGGTTCCGCCTTGTACCAGCTCCTCGTGCAGCAGGTAGCTGCGGGTGAGCGGCCGGCCGTTGAGCTCGGCGCGCTGGATGTAGATGTTCTCGGGCGAGGCTGCGGGGGCCAGGATGGTGAAGGGCTTGCCGCCCTCTGGGCGGATGGTGGCCTTGTTAATGGTGGGACTGCCTATCTCATAGCGGGCCGAGACGGGGCAGACGGGATAGAATCCGAGGGCGGAGAAGAGATACCAGGCTGACATCTGGCCGGCATCGTCGTTGCCGGAGAGGCCTCCCGGTTGGGCCTGGTACTCGGTGTCGAGGATGCGGCGCACGGCGCGTTGGGTCTTCCAGGCTTCGCCGGCATAGTTGAACATATAGACCACCTGATGGCAAGGCTCGTTGCCGTGCCAGTAGCGCCAGGTGGGGGCAAACATGGAGTCCAGCTTGGCTATATAGGCTTCGCGGCCACCCATGCACTCCATGAGTCCCTGCGGGTCGTGAGGCACATACCAGGTGTAGTGGCAGGGCGTGCCTTCGGTGATGAAGCGGGCGAAGGCACAGGGGTCTGACGGTGGCAAGAAGGTGCCGTCGGCATGGCGGCCCTGGGCATAGCCGGTGGAGGGGTCGATGACGTTGCGGTAGTTCTGCGCGCGCTGCATCAACGCTTCGTAGTCGGACTGCTCACCCAAAGCCCAGGCAACGGTGGCCAGGGCATAGTCATCATAGGCATACTCCAGCGTGCGTGACACTTGTTCTCGCGTGTGGTAGGCATCGAGCACACTGTCTTCCAGGGGGATGTAGCCATATTGCAGGTAGGACTGCAAGGCACGGCGTCCCTTGCCATCGCGATACATCTGCGGGTCGGCTGGAGTGTCGAAGGCATTCTGCCGCATGGCCCGATAGGCCGTCCGGACATCGAAGTTGCGTATGCCCTTGGCGTAGGCATCGGCTATGGCGGCTACGCAGTGGTCGCCAATCATGGCGGCGGTATAGCTGTTCCAGCAGGGGAAGATGGGTAGCCATCCCCCTTGCTCGTACTTGCAGACGAGGGATTGCATCATGTCGCCCCCCTTCTCGGGAGTGAGCAGGTTGATGAGGGGATGGAGGGCACGGTAGGTGTCCCACATGCTGAAGTCATCGTAGTAGGTGGCTCCCTGCGACATCTGCCTGATGGGGGTGCCGGTTGCAAACGAGGGGTAGCGACCGTCCACATCGTTGAGGGTGCGGGGCAGCATGGAGGCGCGATATAGTGCGCCATAGAACTTCTCTTTCTCTTCCCGGATGGGTGTCTCCACCTGCAGCTGGCTCAAACGAGCCTCCCAGATATCGGAGAGCTGGCGTTGCGTCAGGTCAAAGTCCCAGTGGGGAATCTCTGTCCGGAGGTTGGTGGCAGCACCTTCGATACTGACAAAGGAGGTGCCCGATTTCACCACCAGCACTTCACCTTCGGTCACGTCAAACTCCATATAGGCACCGATACGGGCCCGGTGGGCTATGGTGAGGGAGTCGGGATAGCGGTTTTCGGCATCAAACACTCCGTAGGAGGTGGGACGCTTGTTGAAGCAGAGGGTGAAATGGCCGCTGAATCCGGCCGGTTCGCCCCAGCCTTGGTAGATGCGGTGTACGGGATTGCTACCGCTCACCGTTCCTGCCTCGGGGTCGATGCAGATGGAGCCTTGTCCCTCATCGCTATTCGGATTGATGACGAGGTAGGCTTTGCCGGCTTGCCGATAGGTGAAGCGGAAGATGGCCGAGCGGGCACGTCCAGTCATTTCGGCCTCAATGCCCTCATCGGGCAGATCGACCCGGTAGAGTGAGGGAGTAGCCGTCTCGCCATCGTGGCTGAAGCGGGTGGCACGCTCCTCGGGCTGCAAGCGCAACCGATGGCTGAGGGGCATCAGGGTCATGGATCCGTAGTCTTGGGTACAGCCTCCGGTCAGCCAGTGAGAGTTGCGGAATCCTTGCAGCAAGGAGTCGGCGTAATAATAAGGAGCGATACACTTCTTCTCTGTGTCGCGCGTCTGGGGTGTCCAGAAGTCCATGCCGTTGGGCTCCAGCACCGCCGGGATGGTCTGCCCATGCTCTTCACTCTTCTTGCCGAACATGCCGGCGGTGGCGGTGGTGGCGGCTGCCGTACCGATGCGGGTATCGACATACGATTGAAGCGCTTCGACGGGCGCGGAGGATTGGCAGGCCATGAGTGCCCAGCCCATTGTGACGGCTACAAGTGCTGTCCACTTGCACACTCGATGATTCATCATAACTTGATATAGATTTTCTTTTTATACAAAGGATAACCGCAAAGTCCCATCACGAAGACAAACAGCAAGGAATAGAGTGCTGATGCTACATAGGGATTCGGTATGAAGGAAGAAAGAGCCTCATAGACCATCGGCTTGAAGCCGGTGACGGATACGATGACGGCCACCGCTTCGGCCAACACATAGAGGAAGAGCGGATTGACACCGAATACCTCAAAGCCACGGCACCACGATTTGCGTCCCTCGATGTCGATGACGCAGGCCAGCGCAGCCAGCAACTGGGCGGCCAGGCCGCAGGTGACCAGGGCATAGGTGGGCGACCAGATGCGCTTGTTCAAAGGCAACCATTCGGTCAGCAGGAAGCCGATGGCCATCAGAGAGAAACCGACGAAAAAGAGCCGCAGCAGGCGCTGCTCGATGGATGGCTTGCGCAGGATGATCTCACCGCAAAGGAATCCTATCAGTGTGTGGGCCACCGAGGCGATGGTGCCGGCCACTCCCTCGGGGTCGATGGGGCTCTTGGCGTAGAGGTGCGACTGCCCTAGCAGGGTGCGGTCAATACGACACAGCAAGTTACTCTCATCGGCCACGTAGCCGTTGCCACAGAGCAGCAGCAGGGTATAGATGGCCAACAGCCCAAGCACGAGCAGGGGCATACGCCGATGAGGCACGTGGAGAGCCAGCAGCGATACGATGCCATAGCAGAGGGCAATGCGGGGCAATACCCCCGTCAGGCGCAAGGTCTCCCACGGGAAGAGGTCGCCTTTGCAGGCGTGGTGAAACCAGGTGAGTGCCCATCCAATCAGCAGAATCAGCAACGTACGTTTCAATATCTTGGCTGCCACAGCCGAGGAATAGCGGAACTCGTACTTGCGCAACGAGATGTAGGTGGAGATTCCCATGATAAAGAGGAAGAAGGGGAACACCAGGTCGCACGGGGTCAATCCGTTCCAGGCCGAATGACGCAACGAGTCGTAGGAGAGCTCACCGCCTGCATTGTTGACCAATATCATACCGGCTACGGTGATGCCGCGCAATACATCTAAGGAGAGTAAACGTTGTTTCATGGTCTATGGCTTAGTCTTGAGCAATGAGTTTGAGCGCTTCGCGAGCGGTGTCGATGCAGTCGCCTTCGGCTTGCGGAGTGTAGGGATTCTTGGCAACCGTCCAAGGCTCCTCGATGGCATACCAATCGACGGTGATGGCTCGTTTGCGTCCGGCTGACAACTCCTCTTGCGTGGTGGCTTTCTGAGCCTCAATGGGTTGTGCCCGGACAGCCTTCTCCATCTCGCCGTCCAGCAGATTCCACCAAGTGCTCCAGCGCTTGTAGTAGAAGTCGCGCAAGAGGCCGTTCCACTCCTTGTGTGCATAGTCGCGCAGGCCGCCTTGGTCGGCACAGGTGCGGTCGCCCCAAGTGGTGATTTGCACGCGGGCATTCCATTCGTAGAGGTCGCTTTCAGCAGGGGTCGTGCCCAGGCTGCGGGCTTGCGAGGTCCAACGTCCCAGACGGAACTCAGAACGGGTGCCCAGCAGACGGTCTTGCATGAGCAGCAGTTGCAGGAAGTGGTCGGAATGACGCTTGTAGGCCTTGCGGTCGAAGCACTTGTAGCTGCCGATGGCTTGCTGGTAGGTGATGCGTCCTTGGTCGGCCATTGCCTGACGGGTGACGTCCACCAGGTCGTATTCGAAGTTGTTGTTGCCCCGATACTTGTCGGCCACTTCGAGCATCAGTCGGGCCGCTTCGGTGGTGACGGTCGGGTCGTAGTAGTTCTGCATCTTCGACCAGCTGGAGGCTTGGAAGTTGTCGAGCGAGGGGCGTCCGCAGAAGATGGACTCGTGAGGGCCCTGCTGGTTGTTGCCACGCGGGCAGTTGTAGATGGTGGCGCCCAGCAGCATCCATGCCTGTTCCAGCTTTTCGTCGGTCGTGCCATAGCGGGCCTTGACATACTCCTTCAGCCAGCTCTCTTTGGTGATGGGGGTGGAGCGCCAGGGCAGCTCGCACATCAGTTCGAACATGACGGGATTGTTCTCACTGCCCTCCATGGAGAGGCCGATGCCCTTCCTGAGGGCGGCCAGCGGATGGGTCTTGGTGAGGTAGAAGTTGTGCAGCAACTGGTCCATGCGACCATGCAGACCGACGTTGCCACCCAAGTTCTCCAACATACAGAAGAGCCAGTCGTGCTTGCCGTAGCCCTCCTCGCGAATCCAGATGGAGGGGATGCCCCACATGGGGCGACATTCGCTGAAGAGGTCGAGTATCAGCAGGTCGCCTTGGCGCAGATTCTCCATCATCTGCGGACGGGGATTCTCGGTCCAGCCCTGTACGACCCACACGGCTTTGGGATTGACCTTCTTCATGGCTTGCATGATGGCCTTGCCGGCTGCATCGAAGTCGACCGACTCGGCGTTGGCGGCTTCGTGGAAGGGGTCCATCGAATAGTAGTCGGCCTTGCCGAACAGCTTCTGCTGCTCTTCATAATAGAGTGCGGCAATCTCTGCATAGCGAGGGTCGGTGGGCTGCAGGAAGGCAGGGCGCGTGAATCCGTTCCATAGCTCGGACTTGGTGATGTCCAGTCCGGCCTTCACATCGGCATCGTGGGGCACCATACCCGAGTAGCCGGGGAATACCGGATGGATGCCATACTCCTTCATACGTTGAATGATCTTCTTCTGCAATGCGGCTTGCTGGGTGTACCATGAGGCAGGATTAGGACCTCCCCAACCCTCCAGGTTGTTCATGGCCCACCAGGCCAAGAAGGCCGGTCCGGCAATGAAGCGTCCGATTTCTTCTTCCGTGTAGCCTAACTTGGGCAGCATGTTGCGCCAGATGCACTCTTGGCCGACGGCAGCCAGCGGCAGGTTGATGCCATGCAGGGCCATCCAGTCTATCTCCTGCTGCCAGCGTTCCCAATCCCAGAATGCCATGCTATAGGAGAAGGTGCAGTAGTTGAAGTCATATCGGAGGGAGAGATTGGTTTCGTGGCGTTCGGTACTGGCTACGGCAGGCAGCGGATTGGGCAGAGAGGCCTTCATGCCATTCCAGCTCAAGTGAACACCGGCATGATACTTCAGGTACCAGTTGATGCCGACAGCAATGTTGACATACGTATTACCACGAACCACCACTTTGGTGCCACGTTGGTCGAGTTCGAAAAAGTCCTTGTCTCCCTTTTGCAGTTCGATGACGAACTTGCGCGAGGCACCCGGATTGATGCGTTCCAAGAGGCCCTTGATGGGATTAGCGACAACAAATGCACTCCAGAGAGTGAGCAACATGAGGATAGCAGAAATTCTGTTTTTCATAGTGCGTCTATAGAATTTATACATGGATAGTTTTCTTCTGCAAATATACTCACTTCGTGGCATACAAGAGGAAGAAAATAGGAAAGAATGGGAAGAATATAGTATACTTTCACTCTTTTTTCTGTCTGTCACTTGGCAAAAAGCCGAAAAGTTCCTTGAAACAGCGGCTGAAGTACTTGGGATCGTTGAATCCTACTGCATAGGCCACCTCCGAGATATTGGTTTGGCTATCGCCCTCGGTGAGCATACGAAGGGCCACATGGAGTCGATAGCTCTTCATGAACTGGCCGATGGGTTGCCCGGTGAGGGCCTGCAGCTTGTTGTTGACCATGGTCTTGCTGTAACCCATGTCGGCCACAAAGGCATCGAGCCCATAGTGAGAGTCGGCATAGTGCTCCTTCATCAGGTCGGACGCTTTCTTGACAAACTGCTGGTCGCGCGACTCCTTCTGGATGGGCAGTTGGGAGAGGTCGCCCGTGGTGGAGAACATCTGCCGGTACTTGCTGCGCAGATGCAGGATGTTGCGAATGCGCAGCAACAAGACCTCTTCGTCGAAAGGCTTGCAGAGGTATTCGTCCACCCCAATTTCGAGGCTGATGCGTTCTTGTACTTGCGATTGCAGAGCCGTGAGCATCAGGAAGGGGATGTGCGAGGTGCTGAGCTCGGACTTGACGCGTCGCGACAGCTCCATACCGTCCATGATGGGCATCATCAGGTCGCTGATGATGAGGTCAATATGCTTCCGGCGTATCAGGTCGAGAGCCTCCATGCCATGGCCGGCTACGAGGACTTTGTACTCTTTGTCGAGCAGGGAGGCGATGTAGCGGCGCATGTCGGTATTGTCCTCCACCACCAGGATGCAGTCGCGGCGACGGTCGGTCGTGGTGGAGGCGGTGGCCGGACGTTCGTCGGCATCCTCTTCGGTGTGGACAGCTATTTCGGGCGCAATGGGTAGCGGTGCCTCTACGAAAGGCATCAGGATGCGGAAACTGGCTCCTTGACGCGGATTGTTGCGGGCATGGATGGTGCCGCCATGCAACGAGACAATTTTGCGGCAGAGGAAGAGCCCAATGCCTGTACCGCTCTGTCCGTGCGAGGGATAGGGCAGTGATTGCTTGGACTGGAAGAAGCGGTCGAATATCTTCTCTTTGTCGGCCTCCACAATGCCCGGACCGGTGTCGCTGACGGCCAGATAGAGCAGGGGAGTGCCCGACTTGTCGAGCACTTGGGCCGCGTAGAGGTCAATGCGTCCCTGGTCGGGCGTGAACTTGATGGCATTGGAAATGAGGTTCACCATCGCTTTGCGCATATAGGCCGAGTCTATCAGCAGGTAGGGATGAGGGATGTGCAGCAAGCAGCGTAAGGTGATGCGTCGCTCCTCGGCCAGCAGGCGGAACGGCATGAGCAGGCCGGTGAGGAAGTCGCCGATGTGACAAGGCTTGCGGTCGAGCGTCACCTTGTCGAGGTCGAGCTTGCGGAAGTCCATCAGCTCGTTGACCAGAGAGAGCAGGTAGCCGGAGTTGCGCTTTGCGATTTCGAGTTGCTCGCGCAGGTGCGGGTCATCCACATGGCGGAGGGCATGTTCGATGGGGCCATGAATGAGGGTGACCGGGGTGCGAAATTCGTGGGTGATGTTGGTAAAGAAGGCAATCTTCTCTTCGGTAGCGGCTTCGATGTGGTGGGCCATCTCTTCCAGTTGTTGATTTTGCTGAGCCAGTTTGTGTGTGCGCTCTTCCACCTTCTTTTCCAGCTTTTCTTTTTGCTCCCGATAGTTTTTCACTTTCCACCCGTAGAAAAGCCAGGCGGCCGAAACCAGCAATACCCACATCCGCAGCAAGAAGCTTTTGGTCTTGTAAAAATAGGGGATTACGTTCACTTCCAGTTCGGCATATTGGTCGGACCATCGGCCGGAGGCATCGGTAGTCATGGCTTGCAGGGTGTAGCTGCCGGGAGGCACGGCCGTGTAGCGAATGGTGTTGTTGCCGGGTTCGGTTTCGTTCCACTCTTTCTCATACCCTTTCAGGCGGTAGGCGAAGCGGATTCGGTTGCTGTTCCCATAATTACAGCTGCTCAGTCCGATTGAGAACCGGCTTTCGCTCTCGTGCAGGCGGATGATAGGCTTGTGTCGCTGCTTGTCGCTGGTTGAGATGTAGTCGCCCCGTTCACCGGAGGGGTAAACGGGCGAGCCGGCCACGGTGAGCGAGGTGCAGTGTATCGAGGAAGTCATGGGCTGCCAGGAATAGTGGGTCTCCTTGGGCTGGATGATGAGCAAGCCGTCGGAGCAGGCCAGGAATAGCCGGTCGTAGCGGCTGGAGTAGTGGATGCCGTTCCAATAGTATTGGGAAGCCGGGAAGCCATCGGCCTTCGTATAGTTGGTAAAGGTCATGGTGGAGGGCTCCAGCTTGGTGAGTCCTTCGGTGGTGACTATCCAGAGGTACTCTTCGCTGTCCTGGGTCATGCCTATGATGGTGCCTGCCGGTAAGCCTTGTCGGACGGAGAAGTTGCTGAATGTGTAGTCGCCCAGGCCGGTATGTTCGAGGCGATAGAGGCCGCTTCCGTTCCCTCCCAGCCAGATGTGCCCCTTGTGGTCTTGCAGGATGGAGTTGATACGGTCGGGCTGGTCGGCATCGCTTCCGAGGCGAGGCTGCCGATACTGGAGCCGGATGGAGTGGCCTTCGTAGGTGAAGGTGCGGAGGTCGGCCACAAAGAGTCCTTGGGTCGTACCTATCCACAAATGGTTGTCGGAGTCGATGAGCATGGCATGAATGGCTTCGTGCTCACTGATGCCAAACAGGGGCAGGGTAGAGGGCAGAGGGCCGTCGCTCTCGCTACAGAACCAGAGTCCGCGGGCAGAGCCGAACCAGATGCCCCGATTCAGGGTGTCTTCGCACGCGCTGCTGATGAAGTCGTTGGGCAGGTCGGGCAGCTGTTCGCGGGTGTAGCGCCTGACCTTCCCCGACTGGGGATGGCGCAGGTCAATGCGGTTGACACCTACTCCCCAAGTATAGGCCCAGAGCCGTTGGTGAGAGTCGATGAGCAGGCCAACCAGGGTGTTGGTTCTCAGCGAGGATTCATCGGGAGGCACGAATGTCCAGCTCATGGTGATGCCGTGGTGGGGATTCCAGCGCACCAATCCGCGCTCTTCACACCCTAACCATAGATTTCCTTCTCTGTCTTCGCTCAGGGCATTGATGCCGGTGCCGGATGGCAGATAGGGGGTGGCGTCGCATAGTTGGGCTTGGAGTCGCTTCGGGGCAAGCAGGTTGATGCCGCCCGTGTCGGTGCCGGCCCAGATGGTTTCGCCCGAGGTGAAGAGGCAGTGGATGGCTGCACAATTGATGGAAGCCTCGTCGTCCCGGTTGTCAGTAGGACGGATGAACTCGAAGGAGTCGCTGTCACGATGATAGACATTCAGTCCGTTCAGCGTGGAAGCAATGAGATGACCGTTGCCGGTCAGCTTGATGTCGGTGATGTAGGCCTGGCTCAACATGCCTGTCCGGTGGGTGGAGTAGCGGTAGCGGCGCAGCTCCCGGGTATGCGGATTGAAGCGGAAGAGTCCACGATTGCTGCCCATCCAGAGTACGTCATCGTCGGGCTGGAGGCAGCTGATGTGCCAATCGTTGCTGAAAGGTTTCAGCCAAGGAGAGAACAGGGTGGCGTGCAGGGTGTGGTCGGGATGCTTCTCCACCTTGTACAGCTGGTTGCCGATGGCTGCGCAGAATGTCCCTGTCCAGTCGGCCATCCCTCCGATGGGATGCATCGGCTCCGTGCGCAAGCGGTGCCAGTCGGCCAGATGGCCCTGTTCGTCCCAAGTGAGACACCACAACTCCTGTCCGGTAGAGATCCAGATGCTCCCCTGCTGGTCTTTGTTATTTGTGTATAGTGGACGTTTGTGATATACTTGTAAGGTGTTGTCGGCAGCGACGGAGAGGTTGGTATAGTTGGCCAGACGGATGACATCCAGTCCACCCTCCGAGGCTACCCAAAGCCGATGGAAGTTGTCTTCGCACAGTCGGTTGATGCTTTCGCTCTTCAGTCGTATGGGCGATGTGTGGGTGTCGAAGGTGTAGATTTGATAGCCGTCATACCGAATCATGCCCCTAGGGGTAGCGGCCCAGATGTAGCCTTCGCCGTCTTGGATAATGTGGCGGATGTGGCTATGGGGCAGCCCCGAACGCTCGGTGATGTATTGATAGCTGTATTGGCTGAAGAATGGAGCGCTCTGCGCATGCAGCAGATGGCCTGCAAGGAGCATCCAGATTGCTCCCAACAGGATAACCTCGTATGGGCGGTGCTGTGGGCGATGGGTCATGTTTTTCACGTTTACTCTCTCTCTATGAATGGGCAAATGTAGGAAAAAGTATGGAATGAAGGGCATGTTTGCTCCAATTTTCAAGACCTGCTCTCGAAACATGATTTATAACATACGATTTGTGCCTAAAATTTCCGCATAAAAATCGAATATTTATGCAGAAAAGCTCTACATTTGTAGGACAATTCAGACCCGAAAAGTATAACGCTTAATCTGTTTTTAAGAACTATGAAGAAGGAAATCAAATTCAGTTTAGTATACCGGGATATGTGGCAGTCTTCCGGTAAGTACCAGCCTCGTGTGGACCAATTGGAGCGCATCGCTCCGGTGATTGTAGAGATGGGGTGCTTTGCCCGTGTGGAGACCAACGGAGGTGCTTTCGAACAGGTCAATCTGCTCTATGGTGAGAATCCCAACAAAGCCGTCCGAACCTTTACCAAGCCCCTGCGTGAAGCGGGCATCCAGACTCACATGCTCGACCGCGGACTCAACGCCTTGCGCATGTACCCGGTACCGGCCGACGTACGCCGCCTGATGTATAAGGTCAAGCACGCCCAGGGGGTAGACATCACCCGTATCTTCTGTGGTCTGAACGAAACGCGCAACATCATCCCCTCCATCAAGTATGCTTTGGAGGCAGGCATGATTCCGCAAGCCACGCTCTGCATCACCTATTCGCCCGTACATACAGTTGAGTATTATGCCGGCATTGCCGACCAGCTGATTGAGGCCGGAGCTCCCGAAATCTGTCTGAAGGACATGGCAGGCATCGGTCGTCCGGGCTTCTTGGGCAGCCTGACCGCAGCCATCAAGCAGAAGCATCCCGAGGTCATCATCCAGTATCATGGCCATAGCGGACCGGGCCTATCGATGGCTTCCATCCTGGAGGTGTGCGAGAATGGTGCCGACATCATCGACGTGGCCATGGAACCGCTATCCTGGGGCAAGGTACATCCCGATGTCATCTCCGTACAGGCCATGTTGAGGGACAAAGGTTTCCAAGTACCCGATATCAATATGAAAGCATACATGAAGGCCCGTGCCTTGACGCAGGAGTTCATTGACGACTTCCTGGGCTACTTCATGGATCCCACCAACAAACACATGTCATCCCTGCTGCTCAAGTGCGGACTGCCGGGCGGTATGATGGGCTCCATGATGGCCGACTTGAAGGGTGTCCATGCAGGCATCAATCTGATATTGAAAGGCAAGGGGCAGCCCGAGCTGAGCATCGACGACCTGCTGGTCATGCTGTTCGACGAGGTAGAGTATGTATGGCCTAAGTTGGGCTATCCTCCTTTGGTGACTCCCTTCAGCCAGTATGTCAAGAACGTGGCGCTGATGAACGTCATGGCACGCGTCAAAGGCGAAGAGCGCTGGACCATGATAGACAACAATACCTGGGGCATGATACTCGGCAAGAGCGGACGACTGCCCGGCAAGCTCGACCCCGAAATCATCGAACTGGCCAAGAAGAACAACTTCGAGTTCACCGAAGCCGACCCGCAATCCTATTACCCCGACCAGCTGGACGAATACCGCAAGGAGATGAAGGAGAATGGCTGGGAACTGGGACCTGACGACGAGGAACTCTTCGAGCTGGCCATGCACGACCGCCAGTATCGCGACTACAAGTCCGGCGTGGCCAAGAAGCGCTTCGAAGCCGACCTGCAGCGCGCCAAGGAGTCAGCTCTGTTAGGCAAGGGATTCACCGACGAGGATGTCAAGAAGCTGAAGCGGGCCAAGGCCGAACCCATCACCGCCCGCGAGAAAGGGCGCGTCATCTGGGAGATTGATGTGGAAAATCCCTCTATGCCGCCCGAGGTGGGACACAAGTATGAGCCCGAAGACACCTTCTGCTACATCACGACGCCCTGGGGAGCGCACGAGCGCATCCAAGCCAACTTCAGCGGCCGCATCATCGAGGTGTGTGCCAAGCAGGGGGCAATGGTTGCCAAGGGCGATGTGCTGGGCTACATCGAACGGGTAGAAGAACCGGCTTGACCTGAACGTGGTAGGGAGTCCGGACCTTCTCCCTACCTTCTCCCTACCTGCGCCCTACCAACTCCGTAGTTTCTTCGTTCAAACGCCGTTCCTATAGAGAGGAAAAATAAGCGAAGCCGAGCGAAGAAACTGCGGCCTTGGTAGGGCGCAGGTGCAGAGTTTCGTAGCGTAATCAGCCCAACGAGAACTATTGCTTCTTCAGGGAGAGCCCCGTCATCATGCCGTTATAGTTCTCGGCCAGAGAGCTGATGCTCTTCAGGGTGCGGTTGCTGCTCTTTTTGCTCAGGTAGGTGATGAGGGCGAGCAGTTTGTCCGACTTGAAGAGCAGGTCCATCTGCGTGGAGGTGCAGTTCACCTGGGCGTTGAGGTTGAGCAGGCGTGAGAACTTCAACTGCATGGTTTTCGACTCCGGTTGGTAAGAGTAGGTGCCTTGCAGCTGGCGACCGGCTGCGTTGGAGGTGAAGGGGCTGTCGGCATTGAACGTGAACGACATTTCTCCCTCCTTGATGCCCACCTTGGCCAGATACTCGTTCATCTTGCTCTCCACCGTACTGGAGGCCACACTGCCTCCAGCCTTGGCCAGCAGGTTGTCTGATTCAAACTCTACGGCCGGTCCCGCATAGACCCAAGTGCCCGTCAGGTCGGTGGTGGTATTTTTCCCGGTCAGGGCGTTGATAGCCTTTTCTACATTCTCTTTGTTAAGCAAGTCTTGCAAGGACTGGGCTTGGCTGTTCAAACTGGTCAGAAGGGCTGTAGCAACAAGCAGCACGATGCTGAGATTCATTCTTTTCATTGTGATGTGATGTTTTTTTGTTATTTGAGTTGTTTGTTGATGTTGTCGATGTACTCCAGCAGTTCCTCCCTGCCCAGTCGCTCTTCGGACGAGGTGATGAAGTGGGGCGGCAGTTCTTCCCACTGTTCTTGTAGCTTCAGCAGGTAGCGGCCTGTGTTCGCGCTCAGAGCACCAGGCTTCATCTTGTCGGCCTTCGTGAAGACCAGTGCGAAAGGTACGCCGTTCTCGCCCAGCCATTCGATGAACTCCAGGTCGATGCGCTGCGGCTCGTGGCGGCTGTCAATGAGCACGAAGAGGCAGGTCATCTGAGCCCGTTGCAGGATGTAGCTGTGTATGATGCGCTCTATCTGCTCCTTGCCCTTCTGTCCGCGGCGGGCAAATCCATAGCCGGGCAGGTCGACGATGTACCACTGCTTGTTGATAAGGAAATGGTTGATCAGCATGGTCTTGCCCGGCGTAGCGGAGGTCATGGCCAGTCCCCTGCGGCCGGTCAGCATGTTGATCAGGCTGGATTTGCCTACGTTGGAACGCCCTATGAAGGCATACTCGGGTAACTGACCGTCGGGGCACTTGCGCACGTCGGTGTTGCTGATGACAAATTCTGCACTGTTTATCTGCATATCGTTATTTCGTTTGTTTAGGCCGGCAAAGATAATATTTTTTTCAGAAACCCCCTGCTCCCATCGAAATACTGCGTATCTTTGTCGCCGATTAAACGGATTTTATAGACTATGAACGGACAATATCCATCGGTACTACTGGAGAAGGCAGTCGGCGAGTTTGCCAAATTGCCAGGCATCGGACGCAAGACGGCCATGCGCCTGGTGCTCCATCTGCTGCGGCAGGAGACATCTGCGGTCGATGCCTTCGGTCAGGCCATCATGACGCTCAAGCATGAGGTCAAATATTGTAAGGTATGCCACAACATTTCGGATGTCGAGCTATGCAGCATCTGTGCCAATCCGCGCCGGGATGCCTCGGGGGTCTGTGTGGTGGAGAACATCCGCGACGTCATGGCCGTGGAGTCCACGCAGCAGTTCCACGGGCTCTATCATGTGCTGGGCGGAGTCATTTCGCCGATGGACGGCATCGGCCCAAGCGACCTGCAAATCGACAGCTTGGTGAAACGGGTGGAGGCTGGCGGCATCCAGGAGGTCATCCTGGCATTGAGCACCACCATGGAGGGCGATACGACCAACTTCTACATCTACCGCAAGCTGGAACAGAGTGGGGTGAAGCTCTCGGTCATTGCCCGCGGCATAGCCGTAGGCGATGAGCTGGAATACGCCGACGAGGTCACGCTGGGCCGCAGCATTGTCAATCGCACCCCCTTTCATGGTACTACGTAAAACGTACATCTATATGGTAGATATGAACAACCCTTTGAGCCGATTGAGTCGGCATCTGAAACGAATGTATGCCTGCTTCTGGCTGTCGGCCATCCTGCTGGTCGGGGTGGGTGAGTGTCTCGACGATTGGAGCGGCTGCTATGCCTCTCACGCCGTGGGCGTGTATGTAGGCGAGAGCATCGTCATCCTGCTCACAGCGCTATGCGTCCCGCTGGCTCTGAAGCTATGGGTGTGGTGGAAGCGCCGCTACATCGACTCCGTGCCTCTGATGCAGGCCATGGCTGCTTGTAGCCGGGGCTATGCCTGGCGTCTGTGGCTGCTTGCCCTGCCGCTGTGGGGAGGCCTCCTGCTCTATTATCTGACTTGGAGCGCCAAGGGTACCCTCTGTGCCGCCATTGCCTTGACTGCCTCCCTCTTCTGCTGGCCCGGCGAGGCGCGACTACGGCGCGAGCTGGATATCGACGGCGACCATGCCTCTTCGGAAGGAGGCGACCGATGAGCAGCCGTCGCTATTTCGTGGGCGATAAGGTACGGCTGCGTGCCGTAGAGCCCGAAGACCTGGAGGTACTCTACACCATGGAGAACGACCCCGAGGCCTGGGATGTGAGCAACTTCACCGTGCCCTATTCGCGCTATGTGCTGAAGCAGTACATCGCACAGAGCGATTGCGACATCTTTGCCGACCGTCAGCTGCGGCTGATGATAGTCCGCCTCGACGATGAGTCGGTGGTGGGCACCGTTGACCTCACGGACTTCCAGCCCCTGCATCGTCGGGGCGAGGTTGGCATTGCCATCCGCTCTTCCCACCGACGTCAGGGCTACGCCGGCGAAGCTTTGCGATTGCTATGCGATTACGCATTCGGCTTCCTGCGCCTGCGCCAGCTCACGGCTCATGTGGCATGTAGCAACGAAGCCAGTCGGCAACTGTTTCGTTCCTGCGGTTTTGTCGATTGTGGTCTGTTGCGTCAGTGGTGGTGCATCAACGGTGAGTATCAGGATGTTTGCTTGATGCAGCGTCTGGCTGATGAGGAGTAGCAGAAAAAAATCCGATATTTTTTTGCATGAATATTTGTAGATTCAAATAAAATATCTACCTTTGCACCCGCAATCGAGAGAGATGGCAATGAGATTGACATTCTGGTGCGTTAGTTCAGCTGGTTAGAATACATGCCTGTCACGCATGGGGTCACGGG
>CAMGAL010000015.1 GCA_946007445.1 uncultured Mediterranea sp. | reverse complement strand
CATCTCCATGGAGGCGATGGTCTCACCGACGAAGCGGTCCTCCATGATCTGCTGCACAATTGCCCGCTCTGACTTGGTCAACTCACTCCGCTGTCCCTGGCTGTCCTCAAAGGTTCGCACCGCATCCAGCTGCCGCTGGATGAAGCGCATCTTCCCGGCCTCATTCTGCTGCACCGGGTAGATGTACTTCTCGTTGAGCAGCAACTGGTCGTAGAGGCTATCGGCCATGGAGTAGTAGCGGTCGCACTGGCCGAAGTCGCGCAGGTGGACGTAGATTTGCCCCAAGCCATAATAGATAGGGGTCTTGCGCCGGTCGGGCAGGCCGAGCGAGTCGCAGAGCAGCAGGGCCCGACGGTAGCAGGAGGCACCCAACTCCATGCGGCCACGCTGGCAGCAGACATCGGCCAGGTTCATCAGGATGTCGGGCTTCGCCTGCACGTTCGTACCCTCCTTCAGGCGGGCCAAGGCAAGGCGGAAGTAGTGTTCCGCCGAATCGAGCCTGCCGGTACGGGCATAGAGGTTGCCGCGGATATTGTAGCAGTCGGAAGCCAAGTCGGCCACCTGAGGGGTAGGCCGATAAGTGGCAATGAATTGTTCCAGCTCCCGGTTCAGCGGCCATACAGAGTCGAAGTCGGAGGAAATCATCCACGTCTTCTGCACCACTGCCTGACAATGGTAGTAGAGCAGGCTATCGCGGGTGGCATCCATGCGCCGACGCACCTCGTCGCGCATCCACGACGGACGGAGCGCAAGCGAGTCGCCATGCCGGCGGATGAAGTGCTGATACTCCTGATACTCGCCGGAGACGGGTTCTGACGACCGTCCGCACGAGCCGAGGAGGCACATCCCCATCAGCAGGAGCAGGAGCGGGAGAGGCTGACACAAGCTACGACCCATAGGCACAGCGGTTTACTTGATGGTGACCATCGTGGCTCCGAAGCCATACTCCTGAAACGAGGCATCCTGATGTCGGCAGTTGGGGTACTTGCGTTTCAACTCCTGCAGCAAGGCCTTGCGCAGCACGCCGTCGCCCTTGCCGTGGATGAAGACGATGCGCTGCTCCCGCTTGTTCTTGTACTGTGCCATCACCTCGTGGAATTTATCGAGCTGGTAGCGCAGCATCTCGCCGTTGCTCATGCCTCGGGTGTCGTCGAGCAGTTCGCCGATGTGCAGGTCAATCTCCACAATGCCCTGCTTGGCACTCTGCGACTTGGCGGCAGGCTGTGCGGGCAGGTCGGCCTCCTTTTTGTGGAGCAGGGCTTGCTTCAGTTCGTCGGCCGATACATAAACCTGCTTCACCGGGGCATCGTCCCTGACCACCTCGTAGAGCAAGGCCGGGGTCTCGAAGAAGTCGGTGGACTGGAAGGTATGCAGCTTGTAGAACTTCACGGCATCCACGCGCAGCTCCACACCAACGGTAGCCTTCTGCACATAGGAGCGTCCCTCCTTGAAGGCCACGGCCTGCACGGAGACCCGCTCGCGGTCGTTGAGCTCGCTCTTCTGAAACTCCTCCAGCAGCAGCTTGGTGTTGGGCTCTATCACGCCGTGGGCACGGGCTGTCCAGGCCTTTCCCTCGGCGCTGGCGTAGGTGAAGTAGAGGTAGTAGTTGCTGTCGTTCACCAGGTAGGTCTCGAAGGGGGTGGTGCTCACCGCCTTGATATCGACGGGCACAAAGGCCAAGTAGAGGTTGAGCACATCGGCTCCGCGCCGCTCGGGCTGCTTGTAGACCGAGATTTGCGGACGCTCCACCCGATAGACCGGCTCCTCCTCGATGGCCGAGGCAGGTCGTGCCGGCTGTTCGGACGGACGTTTCGCCTGTTCCTTCTTGGCAGCCTTGGCCGCTTTGGCCGCCGGCGAAGCCACCTGATAGTCGTCCGTCTCGATGACGACACACTCACGCACCGGCATGGGGATGTCGAAACCATCTTCATCGGCCACCAGGGCAATGTCCTTGCCCCTGAATCCTGTCACTATTCCGCCTCCCACTTCGCTGAGGAAGCGCACTTTATCTCCTATTTTCATATCGTTATTCTTTTTTCGGTTTGTTTCTATGTTTCAACTGACAGCGCACTCCCCCTCACTTTGTCTGCTTGTAGCCCTCCTTCAGGAGCAGCTCCACGATGCGTTCGCGGAAGTCACCTTGCACGATGATTTCGCCCTCCTTCACGCTGCCGCCCACGCCGCACTGCGTCTTCAGTCGCCGGCCCAGCTCCTTGAGGTCTTCCTCGCTGCCTGTAAATCCGCCCACGACGGTCACCACCTTGCCTCCCCGGCCTTTGGTCTCCTTGCGCACGCGCAGTTTCTGCCGGTCGGGAGCCAGGGTTTCAGCCTCGGGAGTCTCCTCCGTTTCATAGTGGAAATCGGGGTTGGTGGAGTACACCACATTCAGTCTATCTTTCCAATCATTCTTGTTGCTACATTTTGCCATGGTAGGTATTTTCTGTTTACGGGTGCCAAAAATACGTTTTTTCTATGAATTCATGACGCATATTGGGAGAAAAAGAGTAATTTTGCAGGCCTGAAAACGAAAGAAAACAACATGAACAGTACGCAGACAGTCAAGGATTTTACCAATGTTCCCGAACCGACCCTCCGCCGGTTGCCTTGGTATCTGTCCAACGTCAAGTTGCTGAAGCAGAGAGGAGAGCGATATGTCTCCTCCACCCAGATATCCAAGGAAACCAGCATCGACGCCTCACAGATTGCGAAGGAATTGTCGGTTGTACCCTGGACGCGGCGCACCCGCCGTCGCTAAGAGGTCGATGCGCTGATTGCCGTGCTGGAAGATTTCCTGGGCTTTACGGGCAGCCACTCCGCCTTCCTGTTCGGTGTGGGCAGCCTGGGAGGTGCCCTGCTGCACGACACGGGTCTCAGCCACTTCGGGCTGAAGATTGTGGCCGCTTTCGACATCAACCCTGCCCTGGTGGGCACCACGCTCAACGGCATCCCCATCTACCACACCGACGAGTTCGCCCAGAAGCGGCAGCAGTATGGCGTGAAAATCGGCGTGCTGACCGTCCCCATCGAGATAGCCCAGCGCGTCACCGACCAGATGGTGGCGGGAGGCATCAAGGCCGTGTGGAACTTTACCCCCTTCCGCATCCGCGTGCCGGAGCACATCGTGGTGCAGAACACCTCGCTCTACGCCCACCTGGCCGTGATGTTCAACCGTCTGAACGCCAACAACCAAAAATCAGAAGAATGAAGATATTAGCTGTAGGCCACAACTATCCCGGCTTCCCGGCCAGTGCGGCCGACGAGCCCCTCCTCAGCCTCAAACCCGACTCTACGCTGCTGCGCGACGGCAAGCCCTTCTTCCTGCCCGACTTTTCGCAGCAGGTGGAGTATGAACTCTCTGTCGTGGTTCGTATCGACCGCTTGGGCAAGTGCATCGCCCCCCGGTTTGCCTCCCGCTACTATCGGGAGGTGACGTTAGGCATCGACTGGACCGCCCGCGACCTGCAAGCCCGGCTGCTGCAGCAAGGCTGGTCGTGGGAGCTGAGCAAGGCGTTCGACAACTCCGCCACCTTGGGCACCTTTGTCCCCCTCGACGAGCTGGGCGGCAACGTGCAGTCGCTCCCCTTCCGGCTCTGCATTGACGGCTGCTGCGTCTGCCAGGGAGACACCTCCGAGATGATTCACCGCGTGGACGACACCCTGGCCTACGTGAGCCGCTTCATGACCGTCAAGATGGGCGACCTGCTCTTCACCGGCTCGCCCCTCTGCGGCATAGGACCCGCCGCCATCGGCCAGCACTTCGAAGGCTATTTGGGCGAACGCCTGGTGCTCGACTTCCACGTGCGCTGACCCCACACTCACTGCCAACACTTTCCAATCATAAAAGACCTGTAGAACATGAAGATAAGAGTAGGATTCGGATACGACGTACACCGCCTGGTGGAAGGGCGCGAGCTCTGGCTGGGCGGCATCCGCCTGGAGCACAGTCACGGCCTGTTGGGACACAGCGATGCCGACGTGCTGATACATGCCATCTGCGACGCCCTGCTGGGTGCCGCCAACCTGCGCGACATCGGCTACCACTTCCCCGACACCTCGGCCGACTTTGCCGGCATCGACAGCAAGGTACTGCTGAGCCGCACCGTTGAGCTGATTGGCGAGAAGGGCTATCAAGTGGGTAACATCGACGCCACCGTCTGTGCTGAACGACCCAAGCTGAAGGCCCACATCCCTGCCATGCAGCAGACGCTGGCCGAGGTCATGGGCATCGACACCGACGACATCTCCATCAAGGCTACCACCACCGAGCGTCTGGGCTTCACCGGCCGCGAAGAGGGCATCTCGGCCTATGCCACCGTACTGATAGAGCGATGAGGCCACCCGTCATCCTCAGCATCGCCGGTTCTGACCCCTCGGGAGGAGCAGGCATCCAGGCCGACATCAAGACCATCTCGGCCCTGGGAGGCTATGCCGCTGCCGCCATCACCGCCCTGACCGTACAGAACACGTTGGGCGTGCAGACCGTCACCCCCGTAGAGGCCTCTGTGGTGGGCGCTCAGGTGCAGGCCGTGCTCGCTGACCTCCGTCCCCAAGCCATCAAGATAGGCATGACGGGAAGCGCTGCCGTGGTCCGCACCTTGGCAGACCTGTTGCAGGGCTATCCGTCTGTTCCCGTGGTACTCGACCCCGTCATGGCTTCCACCAGCGGACACCGGCTGATGGATGCCGAGGCACTGGAGGTGCTGCGCAGGCAGCTCTTCCCCTGCTGCACGCTGGTCACCCCCAACCTGCCCGAGGCGCAACTCCTGCTGGAGAGGCCGATAGCCACCATCGACGAGATGAAGCAGGCGGCTCTGACGCTGAGCCACACCTACGGCACGGCCTTCCTCGTCAAAGGAGGCCACCTGGAGGGAGGTGCCATGTGCGACGTGCTCTACGACGGAGCGCAGCACCACCTCTTCACCGCACCACGCATCGACTCGCCCAACCTGCATGGCACCGGCTGCACCCTCTCGTCAGCCCTGGCCACCTGCCTGGCGCAGGGCGACACGCTGCCGCAAGCCGTGAGTCGCGCCAAGCGCTACATCTCACAAGCCATCGAAGCCGCCGGCCGGCTGCACATCGGACAAGGCAACGGCCCCCTGTGGCACTTCGTACACCCATTTCCTCAATCCTGAACCATGTCGATGAAGCTGATACTGATTACCTCCCCCACCTTCCTGCCCGGCGAAGCCGAAGCCATCGAGGCCTGCCTGAGCGCCGGCGTGTCGTTCGTCCACCTGCGCAAGCCCGAGGCCTCCGAAAGCGAAGTGGAGGCACTGGTGCGTGCCATTCCTCCGACCTGCTACGACCGCCTCATCGTCCACGACCACTTCGCCCTGCAGGCCCGGTTCGGACTGGGAGGCATCCACCTCAACGGCCGCCATCCGCATCCGCCCGTCGGCTATCAAGGGCGGCTGACCCGCGCCTGCCACTCGCTGAGCGAGGTGGCCGAGTCGCAAGGGCACTTCGACTATGTGCTGCTCAGTCCCCTCTTCGACAGCATCTCCAAGCAGGGCTATCGCGCCGCCTATACCCCCGAAGCGCTGGTGCAGGCCCGGCAGGAGGGCATCATCGACGAGCGGGTAGTGGCCTTGGGAGGCATCAGCCTCAGCCGCCTACCCCAAGTCCGGCAGTGGGGATTCGGCGGTGCCGCCCTGCTGGGCGATGTCTGGGGGCGCTACCACACCCCTGCCGACCTTCCTGCGCTGACCGGCTACCTCCGTCAGCTCCTCCACGTTTGCCATCACACTTAACCCCCAAACCACCATGCAAGAAATCCTCCATCTCGTTTATGCCATGTCGCCCTACCTGTTGCTGGGCTTCCTGATGGCCGGCCTCATGCACGCCTTCGTGCCCGGTCGTCTCTACCGTCGCTACCTCTCCCGCCCGGGCTTCCGCTCGGTGCTCCACCTCCCCCTCAGCGCCTGCGGCGTCATCCCTACCGCCATGTCGGTGCGCCGCGACGGAGCCTCGCGTGGGTCGGTGGTCTCGTTCCTCACCGCCACCCCTCAGACGGGTGTCGATTCCATCGCTGCCACCGCCTCGCTGATGGGGTGGCCCTTTGCTCTGCTGCGACCGGTGGCTGCCCTCTGCACCGCCCTGCTTGGCGGATGGCTCACCGACCGCCTGCTGCCCGAGACGGAGGCTTCCGCCTCTCCGTCGGCCCCCGGCACATCCGGCTGCTGTTCTGACGAGGGCTGCTCCTGCCACTCGGAGGAGCGTCCCCTCAGCTTCCGTCAGAAGTGCGTGGAGGCGCTGCGCTACGCCTTTGTGGACATGATGCAGGACATCGGCAAGTGGCTGGTCGTCGGTCTGGTGGTGGCCGGAGTCATCACCCTCTGTGTGCCCGACAGCTTCTTTGCCCACTTTGCCGGCCATCCGCTGCTCAGCATCCTCTTCGTGCTGCTCTTCTCCATCCCCATGTATCTGTGTGCCACCGGCTCCATCCCCATCGCCGTGGCCCTGATGCTGAAGGGCCTCACCCCCGGTGCCGCCCTGGTGCTGCTCATGGCCGGTCCGGCCTCCAACGCAGCCGCCATCCTAGTCATCCGTCAGGTCATGGGTGCCCGCACGCAGTGGCTCTACCTGGTCTCCATCGTGACGGGTGCCATCGGCTTCGCCCTGCTTACTGACTACCTGCTGCCCGCCTCGTGGTTTGCCCTGCCGCTCCTCGCCTCGCCGGCTGCCGACTGCTGCCACCCCTCCACTCCGGGCACCGACTACCTCGGTCTCCGCTCCACCCTGCTCCTGGCCCTGCTGCTGCTCCACGCCTTCGGCCGGGCTCGTTGGGAGGCTCGCCGCACGGCTCCTGCCGCTGCCACTGTCCGTCCCCACGTCCACCGATATCACGTGACCGGCATGGAGTGCCACCACTGCCGCAACCACGTGGAGCAGGCCATCCGCTCCATTGCCGGCGTGACGCAGGTCACCGTGACCCTCTCCGACGGGCAAGCCTTGGTAGAGGGCCTCTACGACGAGGAGCAGCTCCTGCAAGCCGTCCGCCAGCTGGGCTTCGGCATAGAAGCCTTGGCGGAATAGGAAGCGGTGTCAGCTACTGCTCATTTTGTGAATATACAAGATAATCCTTCCTTAGGAACGACCCGAACGGCAATGACGATGCAGCGGACAGTCGCCACAGCCGCTGCGTCGCTTCAGGATGCGATGGACGATGTATGCACCGCAGAGCAGCAGCACCACCCCGACAACGAGTTCTTGCCAATCCATCATAGCCACAGACCTCCTATCAAGCGCACGGCATAGGCCATGAGCCAGGCCAAGGCGGTGGTATAGACGGCCGTGAAGAGAGCCCAGCGCCAGCTACCGCTCTCCTGCCGAATGGCCGCTAAGGTGGCGATGCAGGGGAAGTAGATCAGCACGAAGATCATGTAGCCGAAGGCAGTGAGCGGTGAGATGGGGATGCGCTCAGCCAGAGCAGTGGGTTCGGCTTCCCCATCGTCGGCATAGAGCACGCCCAGGGTACTGACCACCAATTCTTTGGCACCGGCTCCGGAGATGAGTCCGATGCCCAGTCGCCAGTCGAAGCCCAGAGGACGGAGGACCGGCTCGATGGCATGGCCGATGCGGCCGATGTAGGAGTGCTCCTGCTGCTCGGCCACCGAACTGTAGGCATCGTGGTTGGGGTAGTAACCCAGTGCCCAGATGGCGATGGAGGCCACCATGATGATGCCACCCATCTTGCGGAGGTATTGTGCTCCCTTCTCCCAAGTGTGGCGCAGGATGGACTTGGCAGCCGGCATCCGATAGGGGGGCAACTCCATGACAAAGGGGGTGTCGTCGCCCTGCACCAGGAAGCGGGTGAAGAGGCGGGCCAGCAGCACGCTGAGCAGGATGCCGGTGGCATAGATGGCCAGCAGGATGAGGCTGGCGTGGCGGGGGAAGAAGACACCCGTCAGGAGGATGTAGATGGGCAGCCGGGCACTGCACGACATCAAGGGGGTGACGAGCATGGTGACCAGCCGGCTTTTGCGGTTCTCAATGGTGCGCGTGGCCAGAACGGCAGGCACGTTGCAGCCGAAGCCCATGATGAGGGGGATGAACGACTTGCCATGCAGGCCCATCTTTTGCATGATCAAGTCCATGATGACGTCGGCAAGGGCCATGTAGCCCGAGTCCTCCATGAATGAGATACAGAAGTAGAGAATCAGGATGTTGGGCAGGAAGACAATGACGCCTCCCACGCCTCCCACAATGCCGTCCACCATCATGGCCTTCAGGGGGCCTTCGGGCAGGATGCTCTGCAGCAGTTGGCCTATCTGGTCCACCATCCACTCGATGGCCATCATGGGATATTCGCCCAAGACGAAGGTGCCCTGGAACATCAGGTAGAGAAACAGGAAGAAGATGGGGTAGCCCCAGATGCGGTGGGTCACGATGCTGTCGATGACGCGGGTGGTCTGCTCGGTGTCGCGATGCAGATCGGTGTAGGTCTCTTTCAAGGCTCCGGAGATGAAGCCGTACTTGGCATCGGTGATGGCCTGCTCACCCTCCTCGTTCAGAGCCTTGCGCAGGCGGGCCTCTTCACGGTCGCGCACCTGCAGAATCTCTGCCCCGTTGGGCAGGCCGGCGGCCAGCTCCTCCAGCTCCTTGTCGCGCTCCAGCAGCTTGATGGAGAGGAAGCGGGTGGAATACTTGTGACGAATCTGCTCGTTGCGGTTGACTGCGCGTTGTACGGCATCGATGCTCCGCTCCAGCTCGGGACCGTGGTTGATGTGGATGTGGCGGTAGTAGCCTTTCGGACGCTCCTCTTCCTCGCGGTGGGTGCCGTAGTCGTGGTCGGGCACATACTGTTTGTGCCAGTTCTGCAGGTCTTTCAGGATTTCGCTGCGCACCTTCCCCTTCTTGTCGAGGAAGTCGCCCCCTTCGTAGAGCTCGATGATGACGTGGAAGAGGGTCTCGATGCCCCTGCCTGTACGGGCCACAGTGGGCAGCATCGGCACGCCGAACAGCTCGCCCAGCTTCATGTAGTCGAGGGTGTTGCCACTGGCTTCCAGCTCGTCGTACATGTTGAGGGCGATGACCATGCGCACGTTCATGTCTATCAGTTGGGTGGAGAGGTAGAGGTTGCGCTCCAGGTTGCTGGCATCGACGACGTTGAGCACGATGTCCGGCGTCTGGTCGATGATGTGGCGGCGCACGTAGATCTCCTCGGGCGAATAGGTGGAGAGCGAATAGGTGCCCGGCAGGTCAACCAGGCGGAAGTGGTAACCCTGGAAGTCGAAGAATCCCTCCTTGGCATCGACGGTCACTCCGCTGTAGTTGCCCACATGCTCGTGCGCTCCGCTGGCCAGGTTGAAGAGGGAGGTCTTGCCGCAGTTGGGGTTGCCCACCAGGGCGATGTTGATGGTGCGGCGGCGGCCCAAGGCTACCTGCTTCATCTCCTCCTCGCTGAGGCGCACCTCCTCGGTGACGCCGCCGTGGTAGTGCAGGCCTATCTGCGTCTGCTGGGCCTCTTGCTCGCTGATGACCTCTATCATCTCGGCCTCTTGTCGCCGAAGCGAGATTTCATAGCCCATCACCTTGTACTTGATGGGGTCGCGCAGCGGGGCATTGAGCAGCACCTCCACGCACTTACCCTTGATGAATCCCATTTCTACTATCCGCTTGCGGAAGCCTCCGTGGCCCAATACCTTCACGACCACGCCTTTCTCACCTGTCTTCAGTTCCGAGAGTCGCATACTGTCATTCCTCCATATTCATATTCGGCAGCGAAGATACGCATTGCCTCCCATACCTCCAAGCAATTTAGAATGTTTTCAAATAAGGAGGGTGGTTTTTCAGAATCGCAAGCGGGCTTGCATCTGCAGATCGGTCTTGCGCGAGCCCTCTATCAGGTCGTAGCCTGATCCGATGGAGTTGCGGTCGAAGTAGCGGGTATGCCCCAACTTGAGCAGCAGAGTGAGGAAGGAGAAGGGCTGGGCACTGAGGCGCAGGGTGCCGCGGAGGCCATGGCCGGAGAAGGAGGGCTGATAGAAGGTGTGGAGCAGGCCCGGCTCGCTGACAAACACGCGGCTGTAGTAGTCGTCGGTATGGAACCAGGTGCCCTGACAGGCCACCGACCACGTCCTCCGGGGAGAGGCGTAGCTGAAGAGTTGCGTCAGCTGATAGCCCTGCGTGGCGGGCAACTGAAGGTGGTGGTAGTGGTTGTAGTCGGCCGTGGTGCGCAGGGTCCATCCGCCTGACTGCCACTGGCCTCGTGCACGAAGGCGATGGTGGCGCACAGGGGTAATCTCCTGTCCCTTGGTGCCGGCCACATCGCGTTTGCCCTGCTTGTAGCGGTAGCTGAGGCTGAACGTGGCGGGTGAGTCCGCCGGGCGGTAAGTGGCCTGGGTGCGGAGGTCGATGCCTCGCGACGGAGCGCTGATGCCATAGCGCCACCAGGGGAAGTGGAACCAGTCGGCCGAGGCAAAGAGCTGCCAGCGGCTGCTGAGGGGAAGCTCTGCGGCGAGGTACCAGCCATCCTCGTTCTGCGGCGACGACCCTTCGGCAAACGACTGGGCAAAGTAGGCCCAATAGTCGTGGGAGTAGTAGCGATGCAGCAGGAGCAGGCGGGCGCGCCCTGCCAATTGGTAGTTCAGCTTGTTGACGATGCCCCAGCCGCGCGTCCCCCGCGCCACCTCGCCACTCCAGACGAGGCCCTTGTAGCGGAAGCCGTAGTCGGCACCCACGTTGTAGAAACGCCGGCCATGCAGGCGGTAGAAGGCATAACCGCTGCGGGAGGGTTGGTAGGGGCGGTCGAAGCCGTAGCCTATGGCCGTGACGCCCCAGTGGGTGTGCAGGGTGCGGTGGCCCAGGTGAATGCCACCCACATACATGGCTGCCGTGTCCTTGCGGTCAGCCTCTGTGGTGGTGCGGTGAAGGCCTGTCTGCAGGATGGAGGTGATGGCTCCCTCCTCGACAATAGCATCGCGCCGTCTGTAGGAAGCCAGCGCCGTGAGCTGCCAGCCAGGGGCCGGACGGAGGGTGACGGCGCCCCCTTGCAGGTAGTGGACCTCGTCGTTCGAGGCAAACGGACGGATGCCTTGTGGCTGGTAGGTGGCGGTGGTCAGCGAGAAGGACTTGCCACTGAGGAAACTGTTGCCCATCACCAACCCTTCGCCAAAGGAGGCGCGATAGCAGCCCACGGTCCACTGCTCGACCACTCCCCTGCCCTGCCCTTGGACAAAGGCGGCATAGTGGTCGTAGCCCCAGCGGTTGTACTCCGCTCCCCAAGGTTCGCCGGCATCCTTCTCGGCAGCCACGCCTATGAGCAACTGCGAAGTGGGGCTGAACCGCCCGCGCAACGACTGATACAGCTTGGGGCCCCAGAACCACTTCTCATAGCCCCGACGGGTGTAGAAGGGGAGGTCGAGCCTGGCCTCCAGCTCTTGCTTGCCCCGCCCCGATGGACGGGAGGGGTGTGGGGAGGGCTCGCCGACAGTGACGTAGGGGCGAAGGGTGCGGATGGTGCTCCAGTCCATGCCTCTCACCAGCTGCAGCTCGCCGAGGGTCTGCATGGGGCCGTGTTCACCCACATACTCCAGCAGGGCGTCAATCTGATAGTCGGAGAGAAAGGGGAACTGCTTGAGCTGTGTCCAGGTGGCCGTGTTCAGCGGGATGGGATGCTCGCGCAGGTAGGAGAGTGCCTCCCACTCGGCATCGTGTCCCTCCGCCTCCTCTCCCGACCACTCTTCGGCAGCCTCCTCCAGCCAGAGAGAGAGGGGTGCTTCCTGAGCCAGCATGGAGGGGATGAAACCACTGAAGAGCAGCAACCAGAGGAGAGAATATCTGACGAAGGACATGGAGGATAAACGGTTTAGAGATGAAACAACAGGCAGGCCCAGCGGTTCTTCTCGCGATGATGCACCACGCGGAGGCCCAGGCGCTCGGCTTCGGCCTGGAGCAGTGGGATGTCGTCGGTGTAGAATCCGCTGATGAGGAGGTGCCCCTGAGGAGCCATCCGAGCCACATAGTGCTGCATGTCGGCCAGCAGGATGTTGCGGTTGATGTTGGCTATCACCCAGTCGAAGGGACCTTTGTCGGAGAGCGAGGAGGCATCGCCTTGAAAGACCTCGATGCCATCCACCCCATTGAGGGCGATGTTCTCCAGCGAATTGCGCACGCACCACTCGTCGATGTCGATGGCGGTGCAGTGTCGGGCTCCACGCATCCGGCTGAGGATGGCCAGGATGGAGGTGCCGCACCCCATGTCGAGCACAGCCCGGCCGGCCAGCGGAGCCTCCAGGAGTTCGCCCATGACCAGGCTGGTGGTCTCGTGATGGCCGGTGCCGAAGGCCATCTGGGGATTGATGAGGATGTCGTATTCGGCCGCAGGCACATCGGTATGGAAGGTGCTGTGGACGACGCATCGGTCGCCGATGACGATGGGCTGGAAGAAGTTCTTCTCCCACTCCTCGTTCCAGTCCTTGTCTTCGGCCTCGGTGCAGGTGTAGGTAATCTCTGTATCGGGCAGAGGGAACTCGGCCAAAGCGCTCTGCAGGGCCGACTCCTCGTAGAGAGCAGTCTGTATGTAGGCAGCCAGAGCCTCTTCTTGCTCGACGAAGCTCTCGAAGCCCACCTCACCCAGTACGGCGGCCAGCACGTCGTGTGCGGCCTCCGTAGCAGGCTGGGTATGGAAAATGAATTCTAAATACTTCATGGATTACGCTTGGTTGAGTGCTTGGCAGATGTCGGCAATGATGTCGTCGGCATTCTCGATGCCCACCGAGAGGCGGATGAGGTCGGGACGAACGCCGGCCTCGATAAGCTGCTCGTCGGAGAGCTGGCGGTGGGTATGGCTGGCAGGATGGAGCACGCAGGAGCGGGCATCGGCCACATGGGTGACGATGGCTATCATCTGCAGGGCATCCATGAAGCGGATGGAGACGTCGCGTCCGCCCTTCAGACCGAAGGAGATGACGCCGCACGAGCCCTTGGGCATATACTTCTGTGCCAGCGGATAGTACTTGTTGTCGGGCAGTCCGCAGTAGTTCACCCAGGCCACGCGCTCGTCCTGCTGCAGGAACTCGGCCACGCGTTGGGCGTTGCGGCAGTGCTGGGGCATACGCAGGTGGAGGGTCTCCAGACCCAGATTGAGGAGGAAGGCGTTCTGCGGGCTCTGGATGCTGCCCAGATCGCGCATCAGCTGGGCGGTGGCCTTGGTCATGTAGGCCATCTTGCCGAAGGCTTTCGTGTAGGTGAGGCCATGGTACGACTCGTCGGGCGTGCAGAGGCCGGGGAACTTGTCGGCATGGGCCTCCCAGTCGAAGTGGCCGCTATCCACGATGGCACCTCCCACGCTGGTGGCATGGCCATCCATGTACTTGGTGGTGGAGTGGGTCACGATGTCGGCTCCCCACTCGAAGGGACGGCAGTTGATGGGGGTGGGGAAGGTGTTGTCCACAATGAGAGGCACGCCGTGGCTATGGGCAATGCGGGCAAACTTCTCGATGTCGAGCACTTCGAGCGAGGGGTTGGAGATGGTCTCGCCGAAGAGGCACTTGGTGTTGGGACGGAAGGCAGCACCAATCTCCTCCTCCGAAGCGTCGGGGCTGACGAAAGTGACGTCGATGCCCAACTTCTTCATCGTCACGCCGAAGAGGTTGAACGTACCGCCATAGATGGCCGACGAGCAGACAAAGTGGTCGCCGGCCTGACAGATGTTGAACACGGCATAGAAGTTGGCGGCCTGTCCGCTGGAGGTCAGCATGGCACCCACACCCCCTTCGAGGGCGGCAATCTTGCTGGCCACGGCATCGTTGGTGGGGTTCTGCAGACGGGTATAGAAGTAGCCGTTATCCTCCAGGTCGAAGAGGCGGGCCATCTGTTCGCTGGTTTCGTATTTGAAGGTAGTGCTTTGGTAGATGGGGAGCACGCGCGGCTCCCCTTTCTTGGGTGCCCATCCTGCTTGTACGCAGAGGCTTTCGGGTTTCAATGGATTCATTGTGAGTTTATAAGTTTTTGAGTTAATGAGTTTTATTCTTCATTCTTAATTCTTAATTCAAAACGGATGGTCTGTTGTTCTTCGTCCACTTGGTACGAGCCGCCAAAATACTCCAGCGTCAGGCGGTTGATGCTGTGGCGCAGGTCGGTCTCTTGGCTGCAGTATCGTACATCGGCCAGGGGGCTACCCGATACGGTGCCTTCGGCCTTCTCCCCTTGCAGGCAGAGGGTGAAGTGCACCTCCCGCTCCTCCTTGGGCGAGGTGACGGTACCTGCCAACAGGCTGACAAGGAGCTGCATCATGCGCGTGGTGTCGGTATGGAAGGGGTGCTGCTCGGCATTGGCTTGGAAGGTGATGTGCAACTGCGGGTTCTGCATCCGCGCACTGCCGATGGCATCGTGACAGAGCAGGAGGAGGTCGTAGTCGGACATTTGCCACTTGGTCATGCCGGCTTCGAGTCGCGAGAGGTCGAGCACACTGTTGACGAGAAACATCAGCTTCTCCGTGTTCGTGTGGACAATGTCGCCGTACTCTTGACGCTCGGCATCGGTCAACTCCTCCTCCAGAGCCAGAATCTGAGAGAAGCCCACCACACTGTTCAGCGGCACGCGAATGGCGTGGCTCATGGTAGCCAGGAAGCGGCGCTTCTCCTCGTTGGCCCGTTCAGTCAGGATGACGGCTCCCCGGCTCAGAAGGGCGGAGTGGCGCAGCGAGCGGTGGATGTGGCGCAGACGCAGGAACAAATAGCCGGTGCAGAGCAGCAGGATGGAGATGAGTATCACGATGAACAGCCGGTTGCGGTTGGCCAGTCGGTTCTGTTCATACTCCAGCTTGTCCAGCTGATACATCTCCTTGATCTCCTCCATCTGGCGGTCGGAGATGACCTGACTCAACGAGTCGCGCTTGGCATCGGTCGTGCAGTAGCACTTCAAGGCCTCGTCGTATCGGCCCATGGCATAGTAGATGTCGGCCCGCTGCTCCGACAGCTTCAACAGATCGCTGATGGGCAAATGGAGTGTCTCGCAAATCACGCGCGATGTGTCGTTGAGGGCCAGTGCCTGGTCGTACTCCGCCCGTTGCAGGAGGTGATAGGTCACTGCATCCACATAGAGCTTGCGGTAGGAGGGATTGCTCAGTGTGGCCAGCCGCTGCTCCATGGTGCGGATGTGCTTCTCGGCTTTGTTCGTTTGGTTGGTGCTGAGGCAGTAGTAGGCTGAAAATCCTTCCAGCAGGAAGTTGAAGTCATTGAAGGCTTCCTTGAGTTGAGGACGGACTTCGATAATGCGTTCGATAGAATTCCTCACCTCGTCGATGTAGGGTCTCATTTCCGTGTAGTGGCCGTTTTCGAGGAGCATTGTCAGGATTTGCAGCGTCAGGTTCATCCGCAGGACGGGGGAGACCCGCTGGGAAGGTAGGTGGTAGCCTTTCTGGTAGCTCTGCATGGCTTCGCGCCACTGATTGCTGCCTTGGTAGGCCATTCCCTGGCAGAGGTAGGCGTTGATCAGGCCTTCAACGTTGTCAATCTTCTGTGCCTCCTGCTCCATCTTCCGTGCCTCGTCGAGGGCATACTCGTAGCGTTCGGCGTAGATGTAGGCGCTAATCAGTGTCTTCTGCACCTCGAAATAGGGAGTCCAGTGGGCGACCCGCTTGGCGCAGGGCAGGGCAATCTCGGTCCACTTGCGGATGCTGTCTATCTCATTGTTGCCGAAAACATAGTAGTGGTTGGTGATGTAGGCGGCACCGGTGCAGCGCATGGAGTCGTTCTGCTGGAGGTCGGCCTCGTGGTAGAGAGCGCTTGCATCGTTGATACCTTCGGGGGTGACCTGTGTCAGGCGGGCTACTTCTAAGAGTAGGTTCAGTCGCTCGGAGTTGTGGGGCAGTCGTTCAGCCATGTGTCGCAGGCTGTCGGCCGTCTGTTGGGCTTGTAGGGGGGTGCAGAGGCCTGTCAGGCAGAGCAGAGACAGGATGACGGCCAGGTTCTGTAGCAGTCTCATACGGTCTCCTCCTTTCTCCCCTCAGGCAGGGGATGGGTGAAGCAGAAGCGGGTGCCACCCGTGTAGTCGGGGTCTATCC
>CAMGAL010000014.1 GCA_946007445.1 uncultured Mediterranea sp. | reverse complement strand
GCACGGAGTACCGCTACCTCTTCCGCCATCAGACGGACACCATCCTGCGGCAGGAAACCGTGCAGATGCCCGTCCCCGTGGAGCGCCGTCTCTCCCGCTGGGAGCAGACCAAGATGGATTTCGGAGGGATGGCCATCGGGGGATTGATTGTAATCGTATCAGCTATATTGATGTGGATTGTATTAACCAAAAGAAGAAAGAGAAAGGAGGTGTAACGTCATGGCAGGTTGTGGAACCAAGACCAAGGGCAAGCGTCCCGTGAAGAAGTGATTGCTTCCTGCATGGGGCAAACGAGTGGCTGCCATCCCCCTCTCACTCATGGAGGGGGATGCAGCCACTCTTTCTTCCTATACCTTATAATATTATATATGCTCTATTTGAAGACGTCGGCCAGCTTGTCGAACGAGCGTTCTACCTCGGAGTTGAGCACCTTGGCGTAAATCTGCGTGGTGCGTATATTGGCATGGCCCAACATCTTGGATACTATCTCAATGGGGATGCCGTTATTCAGCGCGAATACAGCGAAGGTATGTCGAGCCATGTGGCTGGTCAGGTCCTTGTCTATCCGGGCATATTGAGCCAGCACCTTGAGCGAGGCGTTGTATTTCTGAAGCGAGATGACGGGCAGCACATGCCCGTACTTCTCCAGTATCTCGATGGCCGGATGCAGCAGCACGATGGTGTAGTCTTCGTTGGTCTTTCGCCGGCGGTCGGCCACGACGTAGCGACCATTCCTGAATTCCACGTCTTTGGTGAAGTCAAACTTCGCGAAGTCGGCATACGCCAACCCGGTGTAGCACTGGAAGAGGAAGAGGTCTCTGACTCTGCTGACGGGCTCGCTGTTGATGGGGCACGTGATGACTCTCCGCAACTCGTCCATCGTGAGGTACTTGCGCTTCTCGAACTTGCCGCGTTCGAAGTGCATCCCCACATAGGGGTCGCCGTCCATCAGCTCGAACTTCATGGCCTCGTGTATGTACCGCTTCAGCCGCTTGTGGTAGTTGTAGATGGTCGGTTGGGTGATTCCCTTGCTGTGCAGAAATTCGTCATAGAGCACGATGTTTTGCTTCGTCAGGTCGTTCATGTAGTTGATGCGTCCGAACTCTTCGAGCGACTGTAGCAGCGTGCGGTGCTGCTTCCGGGTGCTCTCCTCAATGTCTGTGCGCTCTTCTATCCTACGTCTGACGAACTCCACGAAGGAGGATGATTCTGACATGGAGCTGACAAATGCGTCCAGCTTCTCGAAGTCGAAGGCCACTCCGCTCTTGGCCAGTCCGGCGATGAACTCATTGACTCGTTTCATCATCGCGTCGATGATGGCGTTCTGCTCGATGCACTCGTTGCTGCGCACCACATGCTTTCGGTCGTCCCACTGATTGGCATAAAGCTTCACGGTGGTTCCAATCCACTTTCTCTTTCCCTGGCTTGTGACCTCAATCTGTACAAGCCCTTTTTTCTTGTCTGATGCCACCTTCTTTCGGTCGAACACCAGTCTGACTGTTGGGTACTTCATGGCTTAAAATGTTGTGGTATCACATTGCGGTATCATTTCTAAATTTCGGGTACATATCGTGTACAACTATCGTGTATCTCGGTATCTCTCCGTATCTCTCTGTGTACTAAAGAACCTTAAATGAATAATCGTCAAAACGTCTGAAATACAGATATATACGATGTAAGTAGCTGATATTCAACTAAAAAGGCGGTCACTTACGTAACCGCCTTTTGTGATTCCGCTGCGATTCGAACGCAGGACCCACGCCTTAGAAGGGCGTTGCTCTATCCAGCTGAGCTACGGAACCAGCCTTATTTGCGGCGCAAAGGTACGCTTTTCTATCGAAACAACCAATTTCCTAAGGCTTTTTTTTCAGATTTGTGAAGCAGAATGGGAAAATGAGGAGCAGATAGGCAAAAATCCGAGGCAGATGATGCAATAGGTCGGGGCATAATCGGTAGAGTCCCCATTGCGCCGCCAGATAGATATCGAGCTGCGACTGGTGGAGGCAGGCCACCCATTGGGCCGCGACAAAGGCCGTCAGCAGGTATCCGGTGAGAGGGTGGGCATAGTGCAGCATACCGCCTACCAAATCTCTATCCGTGCGGTAGCTGCCCGAGGAGAGGCCGTAGGTCATGCCTGCCAACCCCACGATGGTGGCGGCCAGCATCGGCCAGCCGTCCATAAAGGCTGAATGGCGGAGCGTACCATCGGCACTGCGCAGGATGCCGCCTGTACAGAGTGTAGCGGCCCCTATCACTCCCACATAGAGGGCAACCACTATGGCTGCATGGAGCAAAGCCCGCCGGCGCTGGCGCGTCTGGGTAGCGTAGTGGATGACGGCATCGCAACAGCCCGACTCCATCCATAGTCCCAAGGCAGCCACCCACAGGATCAGATGACCTACGGGAGCAAACCGCAGGAAGTGGTCTACGGCATGGCGTACCATCCACCGCACCCCTTCGGCACTCATCAGGTTCTCTATCTCCATGGGCAGATGCGTCAGGGGATGGGTGGTGTGCACCCCATAGACACTCATCACCCACGAAGTCCATACTGTCAGCAGGGACAATAGAACGAAGAGCGTGGCCGGATGCCAAAGGTGCCTATTACTCTTCATCGGGCTCCAGATTGTCGATGTCGATGATGCGTAGCTCCAGCGCTCGGACCACCAGTCGGGTGGCATTCACCCCCACCCGTTCGCCTTCGCCGAAGAAGCGGTTTATCAAGTCATTCTGCCGCTTTTCGAGCGACTTCACGCCAAAAGGCATCCCTCTGAGTGCGGCTATCATCTCCTTGGTGTAGCCCAAGGCGAGGTGGCGGAGGAAGCGCTCGTCATACTCGTCGATGTCGTAGTCGATGATGGCCTCCTGGCGGCGCATCTCGTTGAGCACCGATTGGCGGAAGCGTTCCACAATCTTCTCCAGGATGGGTTGGTTGAATACCATCCGTTTGCCTCCGAGCACGGCCAACACGTCACTCTGCGTCAGCAGTTCACCGGTCTTGAGGATGATGCCGTCGGCACCGGCATCGAGCACATCGACCCATAGCTTCTCGTTGAGAATTTCGCCGGTGAAGATGAGCACGTGCACCTGCGGATATTGCTGCTTCAGCCTACTGCAAATCTGCACGCCGACCGTGGTCGAGCCGCCCAATCCCAAGTCGAGCAACACAAGGTCGGGCACGGCTTGCTCCATCAGTGGCCAGAACTCGGCTTCGGTCATGGCTGTACCTATTACTTCTACATCGGGTATCTCGTGGCGGAAAATCTCTTCCGTACCCTTCATCTCCAGCTTGGCATCTTCTACGATGATGACTTTGTATTTCTTGTTCTCTTGCATATCTTAATCTATAATTGAATCGGTTACGTTAGGATGGGTTAGACTTGGAGGGGATGGTGAAGCTCACGCTGAATCCGCCTCCATCGGCAGGTGTGGCTTCGATGCGGCAGCCGCGGCGACCCACGTACTCATCGTGGTCGCGCACAATCTGTTTGCATATCAGGAACTCCGTCCCTCGCAGTTCGCCCTGTCGGGTGGTCGTCATACGGGCCAGCGAGGGATAGAACAGCTCGTTGAGTTGGTTCTGGGTCATGGAGCGGCGGGGGTCAGTGAAGGTGATACGGACAAAACTGTTCTCAGCCGCGGCCGTCAGTCTCAGTATGCCTGGGCCTGCCTGGGCTGCCAATGCCTCACTCAGGAGGTTCTCCAACAGATAGCGCAGCAGCACGGCATCGCCGCTCATCGTTGCCGCCAGAGGGTGCAGTTGCAACTGCAGCGGTTGCCCCTTGACCATGCGGCGGAAGGACTTCTGCGCCTGTGCGAAGAGCGTCTCCACCTCCACGCCTGTGCGGCGGAATGTAATCTCCTCCAGTTGGCGTGAGGCGCATCGGCTCAGCAGGGTAAATATTCCTTTGTAATACTCGATCAACTCGCCCACTGAATCGAGCAGCGAACGCTCCTCGTCGGCCTGTCCGCACACCGTGGTGAGACGCACGACCAGTTGCTTGATTTTGTTGGGATAGTAGAGTGTCTCGTGCTTGATGGTGGATAGGCAGTTGTCCAGCACCAGATTCTGCACATGCAACTGGCTCTCCTCTCGCGCGGCGCGTCGGGTCTCGTCCTGCGCCAGCTCAATGTCCCGGCACTTGGCTTGCAGCTTCAAACCGGCGTTGTAGACCACCATAGCCAGATAGCGTGCCACCAGCTCCAGCAGCAGAATCTGTTCGCCAGCCTTTTCCTCATGAGGCAGATGGAGGCTCATTACGCCGATGCAGAAGCTCGTGTCATGTGCCTCCACCCTCAGCGGAAGAGCAGCTTCGCCTGCTTCGCGACAGGGCCGGCCAAGGGAGAGGCAGCGCCGGGCCAGCTCCTCGCGCAGCTGCCACTGCATGGGAGTAGCCGGATGCAGGGCATGGGTGGCTTGCTGTCCCTGCGCTGCAGCATCGTCTCGCAACATAAGGGTAAGGCTATCGGTGTCGGTCAGTTCGCTCAGCGAGGCAAACAGGGTGTCGGCCATTCGCTGCGCCAGGAGGTGGAGCACCTCTTCAGGCGAGTCCTCCCGCTGCGTAAAGTCGAGGTCGGCCACGGCATCCATCACACACCGATTGGTAGCTAAGACCTGCTCCAGGTGCCAGCGTGCCTTCATCCGCTTGCGGTCGTACAAGAAGTAGTAGCCTCCGGGCAGCGACAGCAGCAACATCATGGCCAGCAACAGGGCCATCAGTTTGTTGTTGGCCGAGTTCTCCAGTTGGCGGCAGTAGGCCTCCAGCGACCGGTCCTCTCCCAGCAGTTTGTACAGGCGGGTATAGGCCTCGTTGTTGTAGCTATACTCCTCCCATCGCTTCAGGGCCAGGAAGGCCACGGACAACTCGTTTCGGATGTCCAGAATCACATGAAAGTCAGAGTTGAATAGGCTGTTCCACCACTCGATTTCGGCCGGTGTGCCTGAGCCTGCCAACACCATCGGCTTGCCGGGGCAGTGGGCATAGCGGCTATAGTGCAGGTTGAGCAACCGGATGGCCGAATCGGCATAGACCAATGACTCGTCGTAACGGCGGTCGATGTTGCAGTAGTAGACACTGTCGGCAATGGCTGAAGCTGCGTCCAGCAAGCGCGCATAGTCCGCATCCGCTGCCACGGTCTGACTCTCCTCTGCAGGAATCAAGGGAGTGTCTGACGCAGATGGAGCATGGCACGCGGTCAGTGTCGTCAGCGGCCAGAGCCACAGGCACAGCATCCCCAACGTGCGCTGCACGCCACGAGGCAGACGGAAGTAGAAGCGGCTCCCCCTGCCCGGTTCACTCTCCACCCGGAAGGTGCATACTTGGAACAGCTCACCGCTCTTGCGGTACTTCTCGATGATGCCGCGGCAATTCATCAGACCGAATCCACTACCTTTCGATTGTGCTATATTGTCATCTTTCTTGTCTCTGTCGGAACCGATGGCTCGAGGGTCGTAAACCTTCTCGTCCACGATGCGTGCTACGTCTTCGGCCGAGAGTCCACAGCCGTTGTCGGCCACAGAGATTTCTACATAGGTTTCTGTTGACTGCGCATAGACATGCACCTTTCCTCCGGCTGGAGTGTACTTGCGTGCATTGTCGGCCAATGTGTTTATCATGAATAAAGTCAGGGATTTATCTGCTTTTACCAAAGCATCGGTCGATGTCACTTCCAGCGTCACCTGCTTCATTTCAAAGGCCTTCTCTCCCTTGCGAATCAACTCAAACAGCTCGTTGAGAGCAAAGGTCTCAATGCTCAGACTGAGTGTTCCCTTCCTCATCTTAATCCATAGAGCCAGGATGTCGTTGTATTCATTGATGATGTCAGTCAAGTCACTAATATATGAATATTTTGACTTTCTGACAGCCTCGTCATAGGGCTGCAGGCGCAGTTGTTGCACCTCGTGGATGATGCGGTCGATGTAGGGGCGGATGCCGTCGACCAGCGCCATGCAGGCCTTCTTGACGACATTTTGCCGCTTGTGGTCGGCGATGTGCAGTTCGTGCAGGTAGCGTTGCGACTCTAGCTGGCGCTGCTCTTCTCCCAGATTGATTACGGTGCGTCCATTCTCTACGGCCCAGCGTATGTAGGGCTCAATGACGCCCAGCATGGCTTGCTGCTCCTTCTGGCGCAGCGGGTGTGGAAAGATAGGCATGGCCTCCTGCAGGCGGATGCCTGTTTGGCCGAACAACTGCTCCAGCAAGGGTGTGATGTGCTGCTGCAGGGCATCCGTAATCTCCGTTTCCTCCTGTGCCTCCGAGGGGATGGAAGCCGTGGTTTGCTGGCAGACATCGAGTAGCAGATGGAGTCTGTGCAGATGCTTCCGATGGCGTGCACGCGATAGGCGGTTCAGCCACACGAAGCAGAGCACCACCAACACCAGACAGATGCCCACCGTTGCCAGCATCAGGTTGAGTTGCCCCACTTCTTGTCCCAAGGCATCGTAGCGGCTTTCTAATTCCTTGTCCTGGCGCGTATCGTCGAGTATGTCGAGGTAGATGTTGCGGTTATAGTCGGAGGCCTCTTTCCACTCCAACCCTGCATAGGTCACGCTGAGCTGCTCGCGGATGCGCGACAGGCAGTCATAGGCTGTGCGCGGATGGGCATTGACGCATTCCAGGGCCCGCTGCAGGGTGTCCAAGGCCTGTGTGTAGTGGCCGTGCTGGTTGTGGTAGCGCGCAATGGTCACATAGGTGCTGGCTATCTGATAGTGGTCGTCATAGTGACGGAAGAGGCGCAGGGCACGCTCAGCCATGAGCAGGGGCAGCAGGGAGTCCGGCTCCATCTGTAGCGACGGCAGGAGCAGTCTGTGGCGTTGGATCCATGCCTCGCGACAGGAGGAGTCGAGCAACAGGCCGGCCAGGCTCTGCAAGCTGTTGGCCTCGAAGTAGCTGTAGCGGCTCTCCAGCGAGCGGAGCAAGGTTCGGGTCAGTTCCTCCAGAGAAGCCTCAGTACCTCCTTCTTGGTCCGTGTCGTCGCCGGTCAGTCCTGCAGCCCCGACAATGTAGTGGTAGTAGAGCCACTGGGCCGTGTCGGCAGCCAGCAGTTGGTCGTCGGCCACTTGGCGGATGCACGCCACAGCTTCAGGTCGTTGCTGTAGGTAGTAGTGGTAGATGGCCGATACGATGGCAAATTCCGAGCGGGCGTAGGCCAACCTGCGGCGCCGGTGGCTATCAGTGAAGAGCTCCTTGTCCTCGGCTATGCGCTTCATACGGCGCAGGGCAGCGTGACGATGGTCATAGAACTCCTTGTTCTGTGCCGTGCGCTGGCATATCTTCATCAGCCCCACGTCGGCCACCAGCCGTTCCAGTTCGTTGTGTGTACAGTCGTACACTTTGCGATGACACTGCTCCGCTTCCTCAAAATCCATCTGCATGAAGGCGCAGAATCCCAGGTTGTTCAGCGCTTCGGCCTCGCCATCGGGATAGTCGGCCGATGCCTGCAGCGCCCGCAAGGCAGCCGCATAGGCCGTGTCGGGCTCTCTGTATCGACAGGCATAGGAGCGGTCGTTCAGCGAGTCGGCCACTGGTTCCAATCGGCTTTGCCTGTGGCTGCTACAAGCTGTCAACGTGCATATTAGTAGCAGATACAGCCAGTTGCGGATGGTCATCGGATGTTTCATAGAACAAAGCTACGAATAAATCCTCAAACCGAAAAGCATTTTTCTACAATAAGTTTGGCTATTATGTAACAGGAAATTCATACCTTTGCATCAGTATTCATCAAAAACAGGAAACAACTCTATTCAAACAATGAGCGAAAAAGCACCTTTTATGGTATTCTCCGGGACCAATTCCCGGTACCTTGCAGAGAAAATCTGCGCCAGTCTTGGTTGCCCTCTTGGACAAATGAACATCACTCACTTTGCCGATGGCGAGTTTGCCGTGTCTTATGAAGAGTCCATCCGTGGTTCTCATGTATTCTTGGTTCAATCCACTTTCCCCAACTCAGACAACCTGATGGAGCTGCTGCTGATGGTCGATGCGGCCAAGCGCGCTTCGGCCAAGAGCATTGTGGCAGTGGTCCCCTACTTCGGCTGGGCACGTCAGGACCGCAAGGACAAGCCCCGCGTCTCTATCGGTGCCAAGCTGGTGGCTGATCTGCTCTCTGTGGCAGGCATAGACCGACTCATCACGATGGATCTCCATGCCGACCAGATTCAAGGCTTCTTTGACATCCCCGTAGACCACCTCTATGCATCGGCCGTCTTCCTGCCCTACATCGAGTCGCTACAGTTGGAAGACTTGGTCATTGCCACCCCCGACGTAGGCGGTTCCAAGCGTGCAAGCACCTTCTCCAAATATTTGGGCGTTCCTCTGGTGCTCTGCAACAAGACGCGTGAGAAAGCCAATGTCGTGGCCTCCATGCAGATTATCGGCGATGTAAAGGACAAGAACGTCGTGCTGGTGGACGACATCGTAGATACCGCAGGCACCATCACCAAGGCTGCCAACATCATGCTGGAGGCCGGTGCCAAGTCCGTGCGTGCCATTGCCAGCCACTGTGTGATGTCAGACCCTGCCTCGTTCCGCGTACAGGAGTCCGGCTTGACCGAAATGGTGTTCACTGACAGCATCCCCTACTCCAAGAAGTGTGCCAAGGTGAAGCAGCTCAGCATCGCTGATATGTTTGCCGAGACCATCAAGCGTGTGGTGAACAACGAGTCTATCAGCTCGCAATACCTTATCTAAGCATCAGGATATACCCTCCAAAAAACTATCTGTTAATTGTTAATTGTTAATCTTCCTCCCTTGTCTGCCAAGTGTGGATGACCAAGAGCAGAGTTTAACAGTTTAACAATTAACAGTTAGTAAATCGACACTTCATTGTTATACCGTTAAATTTACCTGCCTCACGAGGAAAAAAAGATTTCGTGCGGAGGAAAGCTGTCGACCCTCGTTGCAGGCGGTTGCGATGTTCTTCAGTCTATATTGAAAATATTGTTCAATATACCAAACAAAAACCAACGAATCACTTCTGCTCCAGGCGACCCATTTTGTAGTTGCCTTTGCGAACGACCTTACCATCCTTGTCGGTTTCCACAAAGGGACCATGCTTCTTCCCCTGCTTGAAGAAACCTTCGAAACGATTACCGTTCTTCTCTTCTTGTACGCCTGAACCATCTTGCAGGCCGTTCACAAAGCCGCCTTTGTACTTCGTACCGTCAGTCTGGATGAGCGTTCCCTGGCCATTGAACTTGTCGTCTTTCCACTCGCCTTCGTAGGAGTCGCCCGAGTTCCACTTGTAGCTACCGTGACCGCTGCGCTGGTTGTTCACCCAGTTGCCGTCGTAGACAGCTCCGTTGGCCCAAGTGAAGACCCCGTGACCATCCTGCTCACCGTTCTTGAAGTTGCCTACATACTTATTGCCATTGGCGTGGAAGTAGATGCCGGCACCGGTGCGTTCGCCTTCTACATAGGTGCCCTCATAGCGGTCGCCCGAATGGAAGAAGTAGATGCCCTTGCCGTGCTGCAGGTTGTCGTGCCAGTCGCCTACATACTTGTCGCCATTGTCATATTCGAATGTTCCTTTGCCCTCGGGCACATTGTTTTTCCACTCGCCGTCGTACTTCGAGCCGTTGTTCCACGTCTGGATGCCATGTCCCTCCTTGTGGTCGTCCTTCCACTCGCCGTCGTACTTGGACCCGTCTTTCCAGGTGTAGGTGCCTCGGCCTTCGCGCTTGTCGTTCACCCAGTCGCCCTCATAGACATCGCCGTTGTGGTAGTACATGATGCCTTTGCCGTGCTGGTAGTCTTGATACCACATGCCCTCGTAACGGTTGTTGTTCATGAAGTAGAAGATGCCCTTGCCGTGCTGCTGGTCTTGAAACCACTGACCCTCATAACGCTCGCCATCGGGGAAGGTGAATACGCCGTAACCCTGACGCTTGCCTTTGACGTACTCGCCGTCGTAGCTGTTGCCGTTCTTCCAGATAGTCTTGCCTTTGCCGTGAGGTTTGCGTCCCTTCAGTTCGCCGCTGTACACCGAGCCGTCCTTGAAGGTGTAGGTGCCAATCTTGATTTCTGTAGGGAGCGCACTCTTGAGTTTACCGAAGAAACCGCCCTGCTGCTCCTGCGCTTTCAGTGGGGCATCCAGCGCCAGCAGTGTCAGGCAGAGTATATAGGTGGGGAGTCGTTTCATATTACTTTTCATTGGTTACAATGACAAAGGTACGTTTTTTTAGCTAAACAGCGTGCAGTTTGCTCTCATTTATGAGATTTTTTTTCCAGCGATGGCCTCTTTTAATTTCTCTTTGCACAAATAGCGGATGGCCAAATCGCGGATTTCTGCCGGCGTGGTGCTCTTCACATCCTCCAGCATGTTGCTGTAATAGTGGTCGGTCAACCCGTAGTTGTGGACAAAAATCCAGGCATCGGCCAGGGAAAAGACCGACTCCATCTCGCGGCACATCTCACCCAGTTTGTAGTTTTTCACCATGGAGAGCTCCTCCTGGCTGACCAGTTCGTTCTGCAGGCGATCTATCTCATGGTAGACTTCGGTGATGAGGGCCGGCACATACTCATTGGCCGTCTCGGTATGGATGTGTAGCAGGGTGCTGCCGGGATGGGTGGCCAGATCGGCTCCGATGCCATAGGTGTAGCCTTTCTCCTCGCGGATGTTGCTCATCAGCCGACTGCCGAAGTAGCCTCCGAAGAGGGTAACAAGCAGGCGCAGCTTTTGGAAGTCGGGGTGGCGATTGTCGATCGTGATGAGCCCCATGCGCACGGCACTCTGCATGGCATCGGGCCGCTCGGTGAAGAAACGTTGCTCCTTGGCGGGTTCAATGGTGAAATCAGTGGAAGGCAGTGGTTGTAGCAGATGGCTGCCGAACGTGCAACTTCCCAAGCTGTTGGTCACTAATCGTAGCGCCTCATCGTCAATCTTTCCAAAGAGGAAGAGGTGCATTCTGTGGGGATGGTAGAAGCGGTCGTAAAAGCTGTGCAGCGACTCAGCATCGAGGCTATGGTAGTCACTCTCCTCTATGGCGCGTCCACATGGGTGGCCGGGGCCATACACGGCCTGCATCAGGGATCGGTGAGCCAGGAAGCTGACCTTGGATAGATTGACCTGAAACTGCTGCAGATTGGTGTCGCGTACCACTTGGAACTCTGCTTCGGGGAAGAGCGGCTCGGTGAGCATGGATTGCAACAGCTCGAGGGTCTGCGGCAGATACTTGGTGAGCGTATAGACCGTGAGGCAGGAGTGCTGCATGGTGCAAGAGAGCTCTAGCCAGGCTCCGTAGTAGTCCAGGCGGGAGGCTATCTGGGCTGATGTATAGGTACTCGTGCCTTCGCGCAGCATCCGGTTGGTGAAGAGGGCTTGCAGGGGCTGCTGCTGGTGCCATCGCCCTCCTTCGATGACGATGTCCAAGCGCACGACCTCATGCTCGCCGGCGTGCAGCCAGTGGAGTGTGGCTCCGTTGGGCAGCAGCGAGGTCTGTGGTCGCAGGATATCCATCTGCCGGGGCGTGCAGAGAGGGGGTTGCTGCAGGCGGTTCAGCATAGCTTCAGGAATTGTTCGGCCCGCTCCAGGTCTTGGGGCGTATCAATGCCGATGGTTTCCACCTGGGTGATGCCCACCTTGATGGTGTAGCCGTTCTCTATCCAGCGCAGCTGTTCCAGCGATTCGGCCAGTTCCAACGGCGACTGAGGCAGGGAGGTAATCTCACGCAGTACAGAGGTGCGATAAGCATAGAGGCCAATGTGCTTGTAGAAGGTGTATCGTTGCAGCCATTCCTCTTTCTCAACTCCACGCAGATAGGGTATCACAGAGCGGCTGAAATAGAGAGCCGTCTGGCGCGGACTGAGCAGCACCTTGGGCGAATTGGGGTTCTCCAAGGCGGCCCATCCGTCGGCTGGAGTGAAGGGCTTGACCAGCGTGGCGATTTGGGTCTGAGGGTCGTCGAAGCAGGCCTGCAGGGCCTCCAGTTGCGAGGGTTGGATGAAGGGCTCGTCGCCTTGCACATTGACCACCACATCGTAGTTGCCGCTCAGCTTGCAGAGCGCTTCGTAGCAACGGTCGGTGCCGCTGCGGTGGTGGGTGCCGGTCATCACGACCTCGCCACCGAAGGCACGCACGGCATCGGCAATGCGGTCGTCGTCGGTAGCCACACAGGCATGAGGCATGACTTTCTTCACTTGGGTGTAGACCCGTTCGATGACGGTCTTGCCACCCAGCAGGGCCAACGGTTTGGCCGGAAAGCGCGTAGAAGCATATCGCGCGGGAATGATAGCTATGAAGTTCATGTGAATCTAAGAATCTTTATGGGGTCATGTAGATATCTGTTACGATTGGACAGCGAGCTGCTGCAGCCCTCGCCGGATGTAGTCGCGCCTCAGGTCGTCGGGACGAATCACCAGCCGGTCATACTGCAGGAGATCGAGGTCGAGACGGACAATCTCCTGACGCTTCTCGGCTTCGCATCGGCCGGCTGCCTGTTCGAGACGCTTCAGGCATTTCACTACTTCGTCGGGCGATAGCGACGAATGGAAGAGGGCTACCTGATTGGTGAAGGGTGCCGTGCGCTGCATGGCGATAGGTGCCGTCTCCTCTTCGGCAGAGAAGCGGACATCGGGAAACAGCTCCGCGAGCCGTCGGTGAGCCAACTCCAGATTGCGGGCCCTTTCCCAGTTGCTTCCTATCGAGATGCAGTATTCCATACGGCTGAAAGCACTAATTGAAGAGGTCGTCAATCCCCTCGCCGGTCTCCTCGATGATGACCTCGCTGCCATCGCTCTCCAAGATGTCCCGACAGGGGTCGAAGCCTTCGGGCAGGTCGAACGTCTCTTGGGGGTCGTATCCTAACGATTTGTCGGCCAGTACCTTTTGCATATATTTGGTCCAGATGGGCAGGGCCATGGAGGCACCTTGACCATACTGCATGGTGTCGAAGTGGATGTCGCGGTCTTCGCCACCTACCCAGCATCCTGATACCAGCGAAGGGGTGAAGCCCATGAACCAGCCGTCGGCATTGTAGTTGGTCGTACCGGTCTTGCCGCCCATATCGGCCTGTATGCCTAGCCGGCGAACCCTGCCGCCCGTACCTTCGTTTACCACGGCACGCAGCATGACCAGCATCTTGTAGGCACTCTCCACGCTGATGACCTCCTCCATCTCGGGGGTGAAGGTAGCCAGGATGTTGCCTTCGTTATCTTCAATGCGGGTCACGAACAGCGGAGCCACCCGGATGCCCTTGTTGGGGAATGCTGTGTAGGCACTCACCATCTCGCCCACTGAAATCTCGCATGGACCCAGACAGAGCGAAACCGTAGGTGCTATTTCCCTATTACGCACACCAAAGCTATGAATCAAGCGCTTCAGCGCGTAAGGATTGAGCTTGCTCATCAGGTAGGCCGTAATCCAGTTGTCGGAGTTAGCTAACCCCCACTTCACCGTCAGCATCTCGCCGATGCGCTTCTTGTTGGCATTGCGCGGTGTCCATGGCTTGCCGTTTTCGTCGATAAGGGTGTACTCCACATGGCGCACCTGGTCGCAGGGGGAGAAACCGTTCTCCATGGCCAGGGTGTAGAGGAAAGGCTTCACCGTCGAACCGACCTGACGCCGGCCCACCATCGCCATATCGTACTGGAAGTAGTTGTAGTTGGGACCTCCCACGTAGGCCTTCACGTGGCCGTTGCGCGGATTCATCGACATGAATCCCGCACGCAGGTAGAACTTGTAGTAGCGGATGGAATCGAGCGGAGTCATCACCGTGTCGCGCTGCCCCTGCCAACTGAATACCGACATCTCTTCGGGTGTATGGAAGGCCTTTCGTATCTCGGCCTCTGTCGCACCTGCTTTCTTCATGGCGCGGTAGCGGTCGCTCTGACGGACGTTTCGCCACAGGATTTCATCTACTTGCTCTTGTGTCAATCGGAAGGTATAAGGAGCCTTCTTGGCTCCACGTTTCTCCTTGAAGAACTGCGGTTGCAACTCCTTCAGATGTTCCGTTACGGCCTCTTCGGCATAGCGTTGCATCCGGCTGTCGATGGTGGTGTATATCTTCAGGCCGTCGGTATAGAGATTGTACTTGGAACCATCTTTCTTGGTATTCTTCTCGCACCAGCCGAACAAGGGATTGTTGGCCCAGTCCAGCGAATCCTCGTAGTACTTCTGCTGTTGCCAGCCACGATAGTCGGCCGGATCGGGCTTGGTGGCCGTCAGCACATCGCGGAGGTATTCGCGGAAGTAGGTGGCAAGGCCTTCCTTATGGTCCACACGGTGATAATCCAACTTCAAGGGCAGGGCCTGAAGGGAGTCGCACTGCCGGCGGGTGATGTAGCCGGCCTTGGTCATCTGCTCCAGTACCACATTGCGGCGTCCACGGGTACGCTCGTTGCGACGCACGGGATTGAAATAGGAGGGATTCTTGCACATGCCCACCAAGGTAGCCGCCTCCTCCATCTTCAAGTCGGCCGGTGCACAACCGAAATAAGTAAATGCGGCTGTCTTGATGCCCACGGCATTGTTGAGGAAATCGAACTTATTCAGATACATGGTAAGAATCTCCTCTTTGGTATAGTAGCGTTCCAGCTTGACAGCAATGACCCATTCGATAGGTTTCTGGAAGAGTCGTTCCATCAGATTGTCGGCTGCAGGTGAATAGAGCTGCTTGCTCAATTGCTGGGTGATGGTGCTGCCGCCACCGGCATTCTTCTGCATCAGGATGCCTCGCTTCACGATGGCTCGCAACAATCCGATGGCATCAATGCCCGAGTGCTGGCTGAAACGCACATCTTCGGTGGCAATCAGAGCATTGATGACGTAGGGAGACAACTCGTCATAGCCCACAAAGACACGGTTCTCCTTGCTGTAGGAGTAGGTGCCCAATACCTGATTGTCTGATGAAATCACCTCAGTAGCAAACTTGTAGTTCGGGTTTTCCAAGTCTTCAACCGGGGGCATGTAGCCTATCCAACCTTGTGCAATGCTCCAAAAGAGAAGTACACCGCCCAGTAGGGCTAGGAGAAGCAATATCCAGAGAAATTTGATGGTCAGTCGTATCATGAATCGTTTACCTTTAGGTTTATCGGGGCAAAGATAGGGAATTTCCCTTTGTCTATCACTGCCCGCCGATAACTTTTTCTCTTTTTTCAGTACGAAGCGCGGGGAATCTTACGACTGAGGCCTATCGCCCGCGACTGCGGAATGGATAGGCAGGCAGACGGTGAAGCAAGAGCCGACGCCTACGGTAGAGCGAAGGGTGATGGTACCCTGCATGTGCTCGACAATGGTCTCGCAGATGCTCAGACCCAAGCCTGCTCCCTGTACGAACGAATCTTCCTTGTAGAAGCGCTCGAAGATGTGGCGCTGCCCCTCCTTGGAGATGCCGCAGCCCGTGTCTTCCACAAAGAGGGCGACATGAAGCGAGTCGGGACATTCAAAGCCCACGCGGATATGGCCTTGTGTGGTAAACTTCTTGGCATTGTTGAGCAGGTTGTTGAGCACTTGCTTGAGGCGGACAAAGTCGGTTTCAATGAAGAGGTCGTCGCCCTCGGGCAATGCTATCTGCAGCTCCACTCCCTCGGGCAGGCCCACCAGATGGGACTCATACACTTCGCGGATAATGTCGTTCAGATTGTAAGGCTCTATCTGGAACGCCATGGTGCCGGCCTCGATGCGCGAGAGGTCGAGCACGTCGCTGATGAGTGCGAGCAGCAAGGTGCAGTTGTGGTCAATGGTGTCGATGAACTGGCTGAACTCCTCCGGCGAGAAGAGCTCAGGGTTCTTCAGCAGGCCAGCGAAGCCCACAATGGCATTGAGCGGCGTGCGGATTTCGTGACTCATGTTGGCCATGAACGAGGATTTCAGCTTGTCGGCCTGCAGGGCACGGTCGCGCATCCGAATGAGCTCCTCCTCGCGGTCCTTGAAGCTCTGAATGTCTTGGGCTATACCCATGACCTGATACGGCGCACTCTCCTGCATACCTTCGCCAATCGTACTGCGGAACTCCCACCACAAATATTCATTGGAGTCGCTCGAAGGATGCAGCACGCGCACCTGTATGCGCTCTTGGTTCAAGATGCCGTTGCGCAAATTATTCAGGTAGGTGAGGAAGGGCTTGATGTCTTCGGAACAAACAAAGACATTGAGACGCTTGAGGGGGAAGGTGAACGTTTCGCCCGTGCTGTTGCGAATCAGCAGGCAGTCGTGAGGAATATCGTATTTCCACGGGTAGATGGAGCTCTCCTCCATCGCCATGTTGAAGAGCAAAGTCTCGGTCTCTTCCTCAGAAATGTTGTGACAGACAAGGGCTACTCCTCTCACCTCTCCGTTAGCGTCGATGGGTATCACCTCACCCTTGACGGGGAAATGGAGGTCACGTCGTTGGGCATACATGAATACCTTGTCGGGCAGAGGAATGGAACGTCGTTCGGCCATGGCTTTCTGAAGGTACTCAATCAAGATCTCCTGGCCGTCTTTCATCAGCGACAGAATGGAGCCTGCCAAGAGGTTTTCGTATTGTTGTCCGTCCCCACCCTCATCATCCAGCTGGAGCATCTCTATGAGCGGACGGTTGACGACACGGATACGCAGATTGCGGTCGTATGTGATCAGTCCGTCGCGGATGGAGCGGAAGATATCGTCCAGCTCGTCGCGCTGCTCCACTAACTGTTGTTGCAAGGCCAGTCGAATCTGGTCTTGGGTACGCCTACGGGCTTCGCGGCGGTTGATGCGCACCAACCAGATGATGCCGCTGGTCAGGAGGGCGAGCAGGATAATGCTGAGTGTGATGTAAAGGGTGCCGTAGCGGTCCATCCAAGGCACATTGCTTATCACTCCGTTACGGGCGGCGTTGCTCACATCGACATGAAAGAACGACAACTGCTTGTAGTCATAGATGAAACGGGAGGCTACATTGTGTACACCCAGAGTGCCGGGCGAAGTACCTTGGAATATCTGGATGGCGGCTTGTGCGGCTTTACGGATGCACTCCTCATATTCGGTGTCGTAGATACAGAGAGGTCCCTCACGGAGCAGGTTGCGCTGGTTGGTGAAGAGAGGAGCTTTGGAGTTGCGTCCTACAAACGGGGGGAACGAGCTACATCGGGG